>JAADGJ010000121.1 GCA_013152435.1 Chloroflexota bacterium
AGGGGCGATTCATGAATCGCCCCTGCCCACAGGTAGGTGGCGGCAGATAAATTCCCCATCCCCAGCGGAAGCAGCACACGTCCGTCGGGGCGGGGGGCACCGTCCACCACGACGGGCAGCCGCCGGCCGGTGCGCGGCTCGTACAACCCCACGGCCAGCATGTGCACCGGGCCGGACGAGGCCGGCGCGACGATCGTGTACTCATCTGTGATCACCTCGCCGGGAAGCCAGCTCGTGGTGGGCGCCCGCCCATCGATCGGCATCCGATCGATCTGGGCCACGATGTCCCCATCCGGCCCCAGGGCGTGCACGAAGACCGTGTAGGACGTGTCGATCTCCCCATCTGCCTGCCAGTACAGCGTCACCCGCAACGGCTTCCCCGGCTGTGGCGGGTCGGGATCGAGGTCGTATCCCAGTAGCCGGATATGCTCACCGAGTCGGGCGTTCACCGCGTGTCGCGGCGCCGGGGACGTGAACGTGTGCGGCCGCCCGGCTATCTCAACGTGTCCCAGCGTCACCCGGCCCAGCGGGCGACCCACGAGGTCCTCCGCTTCCAGGATCACGGCGTACGTCCCATCCGGGGGACCCGCCGGCAACAGCGCTCCCCACCGCTCCAACACCAACTCCCCGGCCCGCCACCGCCCTGGCGGGTAGCGAGGGCTGATCTCGTGCTTGCCGGAGCGCTGCCACGATCGCCCATCTCCGGCCTCCAGGCGCAGGCGGAGGCGGATCGGATCGGGCGCGTCCCGGGTGGCTCGCCAGTACAACGCCAGAGGCAGGGTTCCCCCTTCCGGGTAGCTCCCCTCCGTCAGATGCCACCCCTCCAGTCGGATGGCATCCCATGTGACGTCTGCTGGGGTGGTGGGGAGATCATCCGGCGGCATTCCGACGGGGCCGGGCGTCACCCGAAGCGAGGCGATGGCGGCCACGTCCCCTACGGGCGTCCCATCCGTGCGATGTGCCTCCAGCGTGCGCCGGGTGCTCGGGCTGTACCACCCTATCAGAAGCCGGTATGACCCCGGCGGCGTGCCCGCTGGTATCCGGACGCGCTGCACGTCTCGGATCAACATGCCCGGCCGCCAGGCGCTTAGCGGCAGGAATCCGCCCACCGGGGCCCCATGGCTGCGGCTCCACTCCAGCCCCTCCTCGTCCCTCACGATCGACGCGACCAGGAAGTCCTCTGCGTCGAAGGGGGCCAGGGGCTCCCAGTAGAGGGTGACGACCGCCTCGCTCCCGGCCGTGACCTCCGGAGCACTGAGCTCCACGCCGCGCAGCCGCACGATCCCACCGAACTCCATCGGCGATTGGCTCAGGCGGGCCACGTCGGCCGGTCGAGCCATCGGTCCCGGGAAGATGGGGACGTAAGCCACGCCGTGCATCCACACCACATCGTATGCGGGCTGGCCGTTGAAGTAGGCCAGGATCTCCTGATTGGGCTGGCGCTGCCATTGATTGACATAACTGGCGATGAAGTGGGACCGGGCCCAGTTCCAGATGCCATCAGCGTCCCTGTCGGCCAGCTTCACCGTGTGGCCAGGGAAGTGGGGGGCGAAGCTTCCCGGATACCAGGCGGCGACGGTCAGCTCGGCCGCGTCGGGCAGGGAGGCCAGCCGTTGGGCGGCGATGTCCAGCCCCTCGCCCACGCCGATGGGCAGCACGCGTTGCGCGACGCGAGGGCCGCCCAGCAGGGGATTGTAGTAGCTGAAGTAGTCGGGGTAGAAGGCCAGGGCCAGCGCCGCCTGGACGATGACTAGGGCCGGGAGGGCCCAGTGGCCCCATCGCATCCTCGTGCGCGTGTTCGCCAACGCTTCCGAGAGGTCGACCCATCCCCGCGCGGCGATGAAGGCCAGCGGAGGCAGCGCGGGCAGCAGGTAGCGATCGATCTTGGTGGCGTCCAGGGAGAGGGCGAGCACGAGGGTGATCACAAAGGTGGCCAACGCCAGGGCGGGCCGGCCGTGCCCGATGTCCCGTCCGCGTCGGGCGAGGCCGATCCCCAGCGCGATCAGCGTGCCCAGGAGGGTGATCGGCGAGGCTCGAAACAGGAGCACGACGGGATAGAAGAGCGGCCCCGGATCGAAGGTGCGCTCTCCCAGGAAGAAGGATAGACGGGAGCCCAGCTCTCGTCCGGTCAGATCGGGCCACCAGCGGGCCAGCGTGGGGATGGGATCGGTCCACAGCGCAGGCCAGACGGCCCACGCCGTGATGAGCGTGGCTCCGGCGAGCAGCAGATTCGCTCTCAGGAGGCCACCGACGCCCCGGCGCTCGGCCCAGGGCGCCGTGATCTCATGGGCGATCAGCCACAGCACCAGAAGCGGGCCGGCGACGAGGGTCGGCAGCTTGCTCATCACGGCCAACCCCAGACAGACGCCGGACAGCGCCACGTAGCGCTCGCCGCCACGGCCTCGCAGGTGGACCAGCATGGCCAGCATCGCCAGCAGAACGAAGCTGGCCGCCAGCGCATCGGGGACGATGACCCGGGCGTGGGCCAGGTAGTAGGGCTCGAAGAGCAGGAGGGCGGCCGCCAGTGCGGCGACTCGGCGGTCGAGGGCGCGAGCTCCCAGCCGGTAGATGGCGGCCAGCAGCCCGGCGGTGATCGGGGCCAGGACGATCCGGGCCCATATGTAGTGGGACAGCCCGGGATAGGGGACGCCCAGGAGCTCGTTCAACCAGGGCACCAGCGCCTGGTCCGTTTGCCCCCGCGCTTGCAGAAAGGCGTGCTCCAGGGCCAGCCCGCCGCCGATCAGCCACATGCTGAGGACGCCCGGATGGGCGCCGCCGTAGGTGGCCGGGAGATCCCCGGTGAGCAGGCTGCGCAGGAAGTCGGCCCCCTCGCGCAGCCAGTGGAAGCTGTCCACCTCGATCGGGTGGCCGATGGCCAGGAGGCGCAGGAGGATGGCGAGTAGGAACAGCCACAACGTGGGATGGCGGGGTCGGCTCATGGTGCCCTTGCTCCGGACGGCGTCACCCGTTTCGTGCCCTGTCTCGCCAGGCTCGCCACAGCCGGGGCAGCACGCGCAGACGCTGTGGCAACAGGATGCGATCGCCGGCTGGCCGACCGGCGGCGTCCGTCGCCGTAAGCCGCACGCCTGTGGCCGGATCGTACATGCCCACCTCGATGGGATAGTCACCCGCCCGTGCATCCCACGGGACGCGCAGCCGGTAGCGGTCGACGATGAGCGTCTGCTCCGGCCAGGTGTCGGTGGGCATGGTCCCGTTCACGGGCGGGTTGTCCTGTCCGGCTGCCAGCGTGCCCTCCGGCGTGAGCAGGTGCGTGAACACGGTGTAGTTCCCCTCGGCTGCCCCCACCCGAGCCCAATACAACATCAGGGTGATCTTCTGTCCGGGCATGGCCAGCGGCGGGTCCACGTGGGCGCCAACCAGGCGGAAGCGGCCGTCGAGCGTGCCCATCCCTGCGAGCGCCCATTCGGCATTCATCCCGGTCCGGTAGAGCGCGCCGCCGGGCATGGCCCACCGGATGACCGGCCGGCCGTCGATCAGTTGCCTGACGGCATCCGTTCCCTCATCGTCGCCCACCCAGATCCACAGCGGCGCCTCCGATCGGGCCAGCGAGGCCAGCCGCTCCTCTCGTCGCGGCCCCGCGATCAGCACCAGGTTTGCCCGATCGTGAAGGAAGGGGTACAGGTGGCGAAATGCCATCTGGTCGGTGAGGACGAGCGTGATCGGCTCGGCCCGGGCCTGGGTGCGGAGGAAGATCGCCGCCGGCCCGTAGCGATCCTTCAGCAGCCGGGAGGATCGGTAGGCCTCCCGAGCGGGCGGTATCAGTAGCAGCCCGCCGATCACGACGAGCGCCATGGCCGCCCATGCGACCCGCGGCCACCAGCGGGGCGGCGCCAGGTTGGGGCGCACGACCATCGCGCCCATCTCGATGGTCAGCGCCAGCATCAGGACCGCCCGGGCGATCGCCACCGCGCCCAGCAGCCAGGGGGCCTCCGTCAGCATGCCGGCCAGGATCGGGTGTTCCACGGCGCTGAGCGCGGCCAGCAGGATGGCATAGGCCAGGCCGCGCAGGTTGGGCAGCAGCAGGACGATAAAGGGCAGCAGGTAGACCAGGTACTGAGGATTCCACGCCTTGAAGTACAGGAAGAGCAGGGAGGTGGTGAAGCCTGCCACGGCCACGGTGCGTTGTGGCGTGCGATCGTTCCAGCGACGCGTCCAGACGGCCAGATAGATCAGGCCGAAGATCGCCGTGATGATGGGCCAGGGGAGGCGGGATTCGTATAGCGAGACGTCGGCGGACGGATCGGATCGGTCGCCGACGATGGCGCCGATGTGATCGAAGCCGTCCAGCAGGGCCCATACGGTGGACCAGCCGGAGCGGGCGACCAGGCTGCGGGCGAAGGCGGTGAAGTAGGCCGGGCTCAGGCTGTATGCGAAGGCGGCGACGAGGAGCACGACGAGCAGGGCGGAGAGGATGAGCGCGGCCCATCGCCGGGGGCCGCGCAGGGCGCGCACGGCCGGCCCCATCATGACGACGGGGAACAGCTTGATGGCCGTTCCGGTGCCGATGGCCAGCCCGGCCCAGATGGGGCGCGCGGCTAGCACGGCCCACAGCCCCAGGAGCATGAAGGCCAATGGGAACGCGTCGAAGGCGCTGGTGAGCGTGTAAACGGGCGTGAAGAGTCCGGCGTATAGCCAGGCCGTCCGCAGCGCCCGCTCTCGGCCCCAGGCGCGTCGGGCGATGCCGTACAGCGCGATGAGGCTGAGCGCCTCCCAGAGGAGGAGGAAGAGCACCAGCGCGGCGTTGAACCACAGCCGGGCGTCCTCCCATAGGGGGATGGGGCGCGTCCATTTATATAGCGCAACGGTGATCCAGGGGAACGGCGGTGGGTATTCCGACCAGTAGTCCCGGAAGGGGAGGGTGCCGTAGTCGATCTGGCTGGCGCCACCCAGGTAGAAGATGAAGTCGGAGTAGTCGCGCACGTACCCGCCCGGTCGGTACAGGAGCCCCGCGAACAGCCGGAAGGTGATGAACAGCACCAGCAAGAGCATGAACTCGGGGAGCCGGCCCTCCTCTCGCCGGTGGGGGGCGGCCGCCGCGAGAGCGGTATCTCCGGATGCCTTGTGCGAGGGCTCGGCGGTGGAGGCTTCCCGCGCGCCGATCAGGGACCGGAGGCGCGCCAGCACAGCCCGAGGGGACCATCCGTGGCTGTCGCGATCAGTCGTGTCCGGTGTGGGTCTCATGGCGATCACAGATCTCTCGGGATGCGCATGGGATGTGATGGCATGGCCGGTGCTCTGTGCGTGGCTCGGGGACCACGCGGTGCGATGCCGATGCGGATCATGGATCACATCCTGGAAGGCGCTGGCTGGATGTTCCTTTTCCGGGTAGCGTATCCAAAATGGGAGATTCCGCCCTCAGGGCTCCCCGCTGTATTTCCACCGAAAAAGATACGCTGCCCTTTCCCGTCCGTGTTTGCTCCGAGTAGACGCTGCGGTTACAATCGGACAAAATATATTGAGCCGGATACCGGGATGTTGGCGATGGGATGTTCCATCGTCCTCCCTTTTGCCTGAGAAGATCCCCTCCACAGAAACCCGACTTTCCAGCTTGCACCCGTCTCTCTCAGCCTTCTCCCCGGGCCGTGGATCGCTTGGGGGTATTCTACGGAAAGATCCCGTCTAGTCAATTCGTCAATCGCTGGTGGCATCACAGGGAAACGTGAGATGCGGAGAAAGGCAGGGAAAGGATTCCGATGATGGTCCGTGCGGCTGACCTCACCTCTTACCCCGACGTGGATCTCGTGCTGCGCGCGTTGCTCGCAGGCGTGCGGGAGGTGCTCGGGGAGCGCTTCGTCGGCTTGTACGTGCATGGCTCCCTCGCGATCGGGGATTTCGATCCCCTGCGGAGCGATGTGGATTTCGTCGTCGTTACCGATGGCGAACTCCCGGACGAGATGCTCCCGGCTCTGGAGGCGATGCATGCCCGCCTCGCCGCCAGCGGGATGAGGTGGGCGAAGAAACTGGAGGGCTCGTACATCCCACGGGACGCGCTCCGCCGTTACGATCCCGCGCGTGCGCGGCATCCCGCTCTGCGCGTGGACGGGAGCTTCGGCGTGGATGGGCACGGAAGCGATTGGGTGATCCAGCGCCACATCCTCCGAGAGAGGGGGATCGTGGTGGCGGGGCCCTCCCCGCGAGATCTGATCGATCCGGTCCGGCCGGATGAGCTGCGACGAGCCGCACTGGGGATACTGCATGAGTGGTGGGCGCCGATGCTGCGCGATCCCACCCTGTTGCGCAGCCGTGAATATCAGGCCTACGCGGTCCTCACCATGTGCCGCTCCCTCTACACGCTTCAGCACGGCGACGTCGCCCCGAAGTCGGTCGCGGCGCGATGGGCGCAGAGGACGCTCGACGGGCGGTGGAAAACGCTCATCGAGCGGGCTCTGGCGTGGCCTCGCGGCCCGCAGCCGGATGCGATGCGGGAGACGCTGGCCTTCATACACCACACCCTGGAGCGCAGCCGCCGGCTCGCGGCATCCTCTGGCGGGGCAGAGGACCTCTCGCCTCCGCAGGATCATACCTGACCATTGGAGGGTTTCCCATGTTTCGATTCGTCCCGTCCGCCAGCAGCCGGATGACGCTCGCGGAGGTCGTGGACCGGCTCGCCCGGAACGAGAGGGTGTCCGGGGTGCTCGTCATCGGATCGACCCGGCGGGATGCGTTGACGCCCGCCAGCGATTACGACCTGATCGTGGTGTTGTCGGAGAACCCGCTGTCCCTCCACGTTGGAGTGACCTATATCGATCATCGGCTAACCGATCTCATCTTCTTGCGCGGGGAGCAGATCGAGCAGGTTCTGGCGCTCGATGCGCCCGTGGATGGAGACGCGTGGCTGGGCAGGATCGTCCGTTGGCTTCAGGATGGCCGCATCGTTTGGGATCGCACCGGCCGACTGGCCCAGGCCCAGCGAAAGGTGAGGCACGGGGATTGGCTGGTGCCGTTGGACGTGGCCGATGCCTATGGGCCATGGTTCCGGGTGAACTACAACCTCGTGCAAACGGGCCGGATGCTGCGATCGGAGGACCCCGTTTACCTCGTGGCCGCAGACGTGCGAATGGCCCTGTACGGGCCGTTGGACCTGCTCTTCGGCTACTTTGCGATCCGGGGATTGCGCTGGGAGGGGGACAAGTGGGCGATTCGCTACCTGATGGCCCATGACCCCGAGTACCTGGAATTGCTGCGAGTGTTCATCGCGGAGCCGGATCGAGGGCGGAAGTTTCGGCTGTATGAGGAACTGGCCGCCAGGACAGTGGCCCCCGTGGGGGAGCTCTGGTCGGGGGAGGTGTCCGTGATGGAGTTCGAGGGAAGAGTGGGGCTGGAGATCGTGGAGGCGGCCTCTGGCTTCTGGGATGAGCTGATCGGTGCGGGCGATCAGCCGTCTGCCGGGTAACGCTCCGGAGGGCCCCCACAGCCTCTTGCCCGATCCCGGCCCGGATCCCTCTCGGGTTCGGGAATGCGGGCCAGGGGTAGCGACGGCTCCCACGCCGCCTGGGTAGTAGGACACCTATACGATTGTCTGAGGCGTCTCGCGTGGCTAGAATCCTGGTAGCGGGACGTTGCCTGTGGTGGACATGGCGTTGCCGTGTCCTATCCGAGGCTCCTCGGGCGAAGGAGTCGCCACTCTGCCATCAGACTGTCACAAGTTTGCAACAACTCTTTGCTATGCTGGGACCGGCGTGAACGATTCGTTCATGGCGTGGAGGTCCGGGGACCCGACCGAGATTTCGAAAGGCAGTCTGAACAGGAGTGGCGAATGATGAGGAAGGAAACGGCTTTCTTGGGGCTTCGCTGGGTGATCGCGTTGGTTGTGATCGGCATGCTCATCGTGCTGTCGCCTTCTGTGGCATGGGCGCAGGCCCCCGTGGATGAGCAGCCGGCCGGGCAGGTGGACTCCGATGAGCCCGAGGGGGTGGACTGGATCGCGATCATCGTGGAGAGGCTGGGCATCAGCGAGGATGAGCTGTTCGATGCCCTGGCCGACGGTCAGAGCATCGCCGATGTGGCCCGGAGCAAGGGCGTCGATCCCGAAGCCCTCGTGGACGCCATCGTCGCGGCGGAGTCGGTCTGGATCGATGAGCTGGTGGCCAGAGGGGAACTGATCGAGGAAGAGGCGGCTGCGCTCAAGGAGGAAATCCGGCAGTTCGCCGTGGAGTTCGTTTACGAGGAGGGGATCGAGGTCATCGAGCCCGAGGAGGTGGATTGGTTCGCCATCGTCGAAGAGGTGCTGGGCCTGAGCGAGGATGAGCTGTGCGAGGCGTTGGCGGATGGTCGGAGCCTCGCCGATGTGGCTCGCGATCGGGGGATGGATCCCGAGGCCCTCGTGGACGCCATCGTCGCGGCGGAGCGGGCCTGGATCGACGATCTGGTGGCGGATGGCTCCCTCACGGCGGAAGAGGCGGAGGAGTGGATCGCGGAGATTCGAGAGTTCGCCGTCGAGTTTGTGAACGAGCCATGGGAGGAATCCGGCGTAGATTGGATCTCCATCGCTGCTGAGAAGCTGGGCCTCGGCGAGGATGAGCTGCTCGAGATGCTGGATTCGGGTAAGAGCATCGCGGACGTGGCCCGCAGCCGGGGACTTGAGCCTCAGAGCATCGTGGACGCCATCGTCGCGGCGGAACAGGCCTGGGTGGACGGGCTGGTGGCGGATGGCTCCATGACGCTGGAGGAGGCCGCGGAATGGATGGCGGATGTCAGGATGTGGGCTGAGGAATTCGTCAATGAGCGCCTGGGTGCTGAGGCTGCGGTCGTCGTTCCGCTGAGCGCCTGAGTGCGCTTGTGGGCCATCTCGCTTCAGAGGCGGGCCCTTCCCGGGCGTGTGTCCGTGGAAGGCCCGCCGTCTATCCGCATCGGAAGGGTGGACCTTTGCATCGGATAGCCGTTGGGGAGCGTGTGAGACATCGTGAGCCAGCTTATCCTCGTGATAGAAGATGAGAGGCGAATCGCACACTGGGTGCGTGCGTACCTGGAGCAGGCCGGATTCCGGGTCTTGCAGGCGTACGATGGGCAAGAGGGTCTGGCCCTGGCTCGCTCCGAACGACCCGATCTCGTCATCCTGGACTTGATGTTGCCCGGCCTGGATGGCACGGAGATCTGCCGGGCGTTGCGCCGGGAGTCGGATGTGCCCATCATTATCCTCACGGCTCGTGGAGGGGAGATGGATCGCATCCTGGGGCTGGAGTTGGGCGCCGACGATTACGTGGTCAAGCCCTTCAGTCCCGGCGAGCTGGTCGCACGGGTGCGGGCGGTGTTGCGTCGCATCCACGGCGGCGTCCGTCGGCCGGAGGTGTTGCGCGGTGGGGAGATCGAGCTGGACCTGGTCTCTCACACGTGCAAGGTGGCCGGCCGATGGGTGGAGTTGAGCCGCACGCAGTTTAACTTGCTCAGGGCGTTGATGAGCCATCCGGGGCAGGTGATGACCCGCCAGCAGCTGCTGGATGCCGTCTTCGATGAAGATTACAAGGGGTTCGAGCGCACGATCGATGTTCACATCCGCAGATTGCGTCAACGCATCGAGCGCGACCCCGCCAAGCCGCGCTATATCGTGACCGTCTTTGGCGTCGGATACAAGTTTGTGGAGTGAGCCGATGTTTCGTAGCTTGCGCTGGCGCTTGATCCTTCCTTTCAGCCTTTTGATCCTCTTGACGGTTCTGTTGTCCGGTGCGCTGTCGGCCTGGTTTACTCTCAATCGCTTCGATGTCTTTGTGACCGATGAAGGGAGGATGGCGGCGGAGGAGCTCGCTCCCTTCCTGGAGGCTTATTACGCTTATCACGGCGGCTGGGAGGGCCTGGCCGATCTTTTGAACACCCCGGCGGATTCCCTTGATGCGCTGGATGGCCTCTATCCTGCGTGGGATAGCTCCGTTGATTGGATCGAGGTGGCTGCCGGGGTGTTGGGCATCGATCCGGAGACGTTGTGGGATCGGCTGGATCAGAACAGCATCGCCGAGATCGCCACGGATTTGGGAGTTGACCCGGACAAGGTGGTGGAGGCCATCGTCGAGGCGGAGCGAAAGGCGATCGAGGAGGTGGTGGCGGCAGGCGGGCTCAGCTCGGAGCAGGCCGAGCTGGAGATGAAGTGGGTGTCGGAGATCGTCCATAGTTACGTGTATGAGGACGGCTATGGGGTGGCCGAAGGCGACTCTTCCGGGCTGGAGTATCCCGAGCTCTCCAAGACGGAGGTGGAGTGGCTGTTGAGCGCCCTTTGGGGGGGCGCCCACTTCCTGATCACCGATGAGCGCGGCGGGGTGATTTTCGACAGCACTGGCAAGCGCGTGGGGGAGCGCTTGTCCGGCTCGGCCACCAGGATGGGGGTCTCCCTGGCCGATCCCAGGAACGGGGACTTCATCGGGTTCGTGCTGATCCCCGCCGGCTCCGGCTATTACAGCACCCAGCAGATGGCGTTCCTGAAAGGTGTGATGAAGTCGCTGGTGATAAGCGGCCTGGTGGCCGGCCTGTTGGCCCTGGTGGCCGGTTTGTTCGTCGCCCGGCGCGTGACGGCGCCCGTCACCGCTCTGACCCAGGCCGCTCAGAAGCTGGCTTCCGGCGCTTGTCCGGGACGCCTGCCGGTGCACACACAGGATGAGCTGGGCCAGATGAGCGAGGCCTTCAACCGGATGGCGAACGCCATCGAGCAGCAGCGGGATCTCCGCATCCGGCTGGTGCACGACATCATGCACGAGCTGTATACGCCCCTCAGCGTGATTCAGCTGGAGGTGGAGGCGATCCGGGATGGCCTTCAGACGCCGGAGCAGGCCAGTGAGCAGTTGCAGAAGGAGATCGATGCCCTCCGCAAGCTGATCGAGGACCTGTCCCTGCTGGCGGAGATGGAGGCCGGAGAGACGAGGCTACAGCGTGAGCCCACCGATCCTGTGCAGTTGCTTTCGGATGCCATGCAGCGGTGGCAGCCCCGGGCACAGGCGGCGGGCATATCCCTGAACTTCGTGCCGCCGTCGTTCACGCTGCCCCGGGTGAACGTGGATCCGTCCCGTCTGGCCCAGGTGCTGGGGAACCTCATCTCCAACGCGATCCACTACACGCCCGCCGGCGGTCGAGTCGAGCTGCGCTGCGAGACGGCCGCCACGCCCAACCCCACTCGGGATGGCGCGTCCCCCGCCGGGGACGCATCGGCCTACGTCTGCATCACCGTCGCCGATACCGGGGATGGCATCGCCCCCGAGGATCTCCCCTTCGTCTTCGAGCGCTTCTACCGTACCGATCGGGCGCGTGCACGGCGATCGGGCGGGCGTGGCCTGGGCCTGGCCATCGTGCGAGAGATCGTCGAGCGGCACGGCGGCGAGGTCTGGGTGGAGAGCACCCTGGGGAAGGGGAGCACGTTCGGCTTTAGCCTGCCGGCGTTGTCGGGAGCGATGTCCTGTGGATAGTCATCGCTCCCCCTGCCGCTGATACAGGCTCACCAGCGGGATCCCCTTGTAGTCCAGCGTCCATACCGGCTGATGGCGCTCCATATAGGCGACGACGTAGTCGAAGAAGGTCGTCTGCCGGTATTCGATGATGGCGAAGTCGGCCTCCTCGATGCTCCCCTCAACCCAGTTGACCCCTGAGTCGTCGTAGAAGGACCCCCACCCGGGCGGTCGCACCATCACCAGATCGTCCCGCAGTAACCCGGCCTTCTGATAATAGTAGAGCACATCCCAGCTGTTGGGCATGACCCAGACGGTGGCGCCCGGCTGGGCCCTGGCGTTCAATTCCGGCAGCGCGGCCCGATACGTGGTGGCCCAGTAGATCGTCTCCAGCTTCAGCCGGTGCGCTCCCCGCACGCCGCCGACCAGCTCGCTGTAGTAGGCCAGCTCGAACGGGTGCAGTTGAGCGATGGCGACTGCGCTGGGGGCAAGGGCGATGAGGATGAGGAGGATGGGATTACGCAATACGCAGTACGTAACACGTGATGCGTATTGCGTATTGCGTGTTGCGTATTGCGTGATGCGTGATGCGTGATGCGATTGGAGCCAGCGCAGCAGCGCGTCCAGCCCCAATCCGGCCAGCGGCGCCAGGAAGACGTATGTGGGCATAAGCAGGCGGTCGCTGTCGAAGGCCCGGCTGCCCGGCCGCGTGAACCAGGCCACCATTATCCCCGCGTGGATCAGCCACAACGTCGCCGCCGAGCGCCCCGGCCCCGGCCGGAAGGCGCGCGTGGCCCCCAGAACCGTCAGGGCCAGCAGCAGTATGGGGGTCGTCGCCGCCACGATCACATAGGGATAGTGCCACGGCAGCTCCAGATACGTCTTGCCCAGGTAGTACTGATAGATCTCATAGTGGCTGACGGTGAAGAAGCGCGCCCACCGGATCAGCTTGGGGATGGTCTCCGTCCAGAGCCAGGGGAACAGAGCGATGACGGTCGCCAGCCCCAGCACGGGCATCAGCGCCAGCCGGCCCCACAGATCCCATCGCTTTCGCCGCTGGCGATCGGCGAGCACCCACAGGCCCAGGCCGATGGGGATGAGCACGTTGCTGATCTTGGTGGACAGCGCCAGGCCGAAGGCCAGCCCGCTTCCCAGCCAGGCCCAGGCGTCCCGGCGATCGCTCAGCCGCCAGAAGACCCAGGTGGCGAAGAACCACGTGGCCGCGGCCGGGAGGTCGAGCTCGGCGATGTGGGCGTGGAAGAAGAGGCGAGGCATGCCCATCAGCGCTGCCGCTCCCAGGATGGCGCCCGGCCGCCCCGCGCCCGCCTGTCGCACCGCGATGTAGATCAAGGCCGCCAGCGCGGCCGCCATCGCCATCGGCCCGACGCGATGCGCTGTAGGTAACGGCAGCCAGCGCCGGGTGAACGCCCATCCCAGCCCGCTGATCGCCTTGGCGATCGGCGGGTGCTCATTGTTCAGCCCAAAGCTGAGCCCGATGGCGGTGGGGTCCAATGCCTCGCTCAGGTCGGCTCGCGCCAGGCCGCGCAGGAACGTGCCCAGCCAGAGCACGATGCGCTCTCCGTTTTCGGCGTAGATCGGCTCGTCCCATCCCACCGCTACCGTCCCCTCCGTCATGAAGAGGAGGAGGAAGACGAACAGGGCGAGCGCCAGAGCGATCCATGCGTCGCGACGCTCCAGGGAGCTCATCTCGCATCTCCCGTCTGTGTGATCGTCACCGGGCCCAAGTGCAGGCGGTCGCCCAGGGTCCGGCCATCGCCGGACGTGACCGCCAGGTTGCGTCCGAGCTTCGGTGAGAACAACGCCAGCTCCAGCTGGTAGGTTCCGGCGGGCGCGTCGGGGAAGGCCTGGACGATCTGTGCGTCTCGCACCCGCATCCCGGGCTGCCATCGATCGAGCGGCAGGAACCCGTCGGTGGGCGGACGGTCGTGGCGTCCCACGTAGCGTCCCTGCGGCTCATCCCACAGGCCCACGAACACGCTGAGATCGGGCACGGGCGGGGATAGGACCTCCCAGTACAGGCGCAGCCCAGCCCGCCGCTCCGGCGGTAGGGAATCGGGCGGCGGCTCCCAGCCGATCAGGCGGAGCTGTCCCTCGAAGACGTAGTCCAGCGGCTGGACATCGGGCGGAAGCGGGCCGGGGGGAACCATGGGCCCCGGATAGGCCCAGGCGTACTCGATCCCCGCCAGCCGGACGACGAATTCGGGCGTCTGGTCCCGGAAGTAGCCTACGATCTGTTGGTTAGGCAACGTGCGCTGGACCTGGTTCGCGTAGAAGACCACGTGATGGGCGGAGGCCCAGGGCCAGAAGCCGTCCGGGAGCTGTTGGTTGAGCTCGATGGTGCGGCCGGAGAAATAGGGGGCCAGGACGGATGGATACCACGAGGCGGCCACCTGCTCGGAGGCTCCGTCTATTTCGGATAGCCATTGACCTATCCGATCCAGCCCCTCGCCGTTGCCGACCATCAGGACATGGCGGGCCGTGCGCGCCCCGCCGATCATCGGGTTGTAGAACGCCTGCAGATCGGGGAACCGGGAGAGGAAGAAGAGAGCCTGGACGATGGCCAGCGTTGCCATCCCCCAGGAAGGGGAGAGCCGGGGGGTAGCCCGTCGGATCGCGTCCAACCCCTCGCCTGCGATCAGCGCCAGCGCCGGGTAGATGGGGATCAGGTAGCGGTCGAACTTGGTCTCGGCCAGCGTCAGACCGCCGACCGTGATCGCGATATACAGGAGCCAGAGCACGATCAGGCGGGGTCGGGCCAGATGTCTGCGGAGGCCCGGGATGGCCAGCACGACCAGCGTCCCCAGCGCCGCCAGCAGCGTCACCGGGGACGTCCGGATGAGCAGTGCCAGCGGGTAGAAGGCCGGCCCGGGCGCGTCCACCACCTGTCCCATGAAGTAGAGGTGCCGCTGTCCCAGCTCCACCTCCGTGATCTGCCGGACGATCCTTTGGGCCGTCTCCACCGGGGTTGCCCACAGTGCCGGCCAGACGAGCACCAGGATGGCGGCGGCCAGCCCCCCCCAGACCGCTGCGGCCGTCCACCGCCCTCGCACGCCCAGCGATGCGCTTTCTCTCGGCCCCCGCAGAGCGGCCCAAACCGCTAGCGTTGGCCACAGAACGAGCGCGGGCAGCTTGGTCGCGATGGCCAGGCCGCCCAGGATGCCGGAGATCGCCGCCCATCGCCGTCCGTGGCCGTGCAGGTAGCGCAGGAAGGTCAGCAGCGAGAGGATCATCAGGTTGGCCTGCAGGGCGTCGGTGGTGATGACCCGGTTATACCCGATCCAGAACGGCTCCAGGGTCAGGAGGATCGCCGCCGTCAGCGCGACCGCCCGGCCGTGGACGCGCCCGGCCCATCGATAGATCAGCACGGCGCACAGGGAGGTGATCAGCGCGAAGGGGACGCGAGCTGCGATGTAGTAGCCCAGCGCCGGGTAGACGTCGCGGAGAAGGATGGCCTGCGCCAGATCGGCTGGGGGCTGACCTCGCACGGCGGCGTGGCCGACCAATCCCATAGCGATCAGCCACATGTTGGTGACGCCCGGGTGTGCGCTGCCGTAGGTGGATGCCCAGTCGTGAGCTTGCAACGCCAGCAGGAACCGGGCGCCGCGACGCAGCCACTCCACGCTGTCCACCACGATGGGACGGCCGATCCACAGCGTGCGAACGAGCAGAGAGGCGAGGAAGAGCCACAGGGAAGGATAGTGAAGGACGGCAGACGGTGGACGAAGGACGGGAGAGATGATGTGACGAGCAGGTGGCGATCCCCGTGACGCGCCCTCCATGATGTCCTTTGCCCTTCGTCCGTCGTCCTTCGTCGGCCCTACATACGCTCCGGCGCGGTCATGCCCATCAGGCCCAACACCCGGGCCAGCGTGATGCGTGAGGCGTCCACCAGCTTCAGCCGGGCTTTGGTGAGCGCCGCGTCGTTGGGATCGGAGGAGAGCACACGGCAGTCCCGGTAAAAGGCGTGGAAGTTGGATGCCAGGTCCATGGCGTAGAACGAAAGCTGGTGCGGCGTCAGCTTCTCCACAGCGCTCTCCACCACCTCGGGCAGCTCCAGCATCTTGCGGATCAGCGCCAGCTCGGCCGGATGGGTCAGCAGCGACACGTCGCCCGTCTCCCAGCCGTCGGGGCCCGACGGCTGCCAGCCCTCCTCTTCTGCCTTCCGCAGGATGGAGCAAATGCGAGCATGGGCGTACTGGACGTAGTACACGGGGTTCTCGGGCGTCTGCTGGGTGACCAAGTCCAGGTCGAAGTTCATGGGGCTATCAGGCGAGCGGGTGAGCAGCATGAAGCGCACCGGATCCTTGCCCGGGATGGTCACGCCCGACTCCGGGTGGGTGATGGTCACCGCGTCCAGCAGGTCGTCCAGGGTGACGTAATTAGCCCGGCGGGTGCTCATGCGGACCTGCTTCCCGGCTCGCACCAGGTTGATGAACTGGTGGATGACCACCTGGATGCGATCGGCGTCATAGCCCAGCGCCCTCACCCCGGCGATCACGTCGGGGTACTCGTCCTTGTGATCGGCGCCGAAGATGTTGACGATGCGGTCGAAGCCACGTTCCAGCTTGTTGATGTGATAGGCGATATCGGGCAGGCGATAGGTGGGCTCTCCATTCGACTTGATCAGCACGCGATCCTTCTCAGCGCCGAACGCCGTCGCCTTGAACCAGACGGCCCCATCCTTGTCGTAGGCGTAGCCGCGCTCGCGCAGCGCCTCTACCGTCTTCATGATGGCGCTGGAGACGTACAGGTCGTGCTCGTTGAACCACACGTCGAAGTGGATACCCATGCGCTCCAGCGTGCGCCGGATGTCCTCGAAGAGCCATGCCTCGGCCCGCTCCTTGAAGGGGCGCCAGTCCTCGTCGGCCCAGGCATCGCCCTGTTCCTGCACGATGGTGCGGGCGATCTCCCAGATGTACTCGCCCTGATAGCCCTCCTCGGGGAACTCGGAGGGGTGACCGATCAGCTCCAGATAGCGGGCCCGCACGGACTGGCCCAGAATCCGCATCTGCCGTCCGGCGTTGTTGAAGTAGTACTCGCGGGTGACGTCGTAGCCCACGGCCTCCAGCAGGTTGGCGATGGTATCGCCCAGCACGGCCCCCCACGTGCGGCCGATGTGGAGCGGCCCGGTGGGATTGGCGGAGACGAACTCGACCTGCGCCTTTTGGCCGGTGCCCATGTCCAGGCTGCCCCATCGCTCCCCGGCGGCCCGGATGGTCTCCACCTGTTGGGCGAGCCACTGCGGTGCCAGGGTGATGTTGATGAAGCCCGGCCCGGCGACCTCCACCTTGCCGACGTAGTCGGCCTGGGGGAGGTGCTGTGCGATGGCCTCGGCGATGGCGCGCGGGGCCATGCGGGCTGCCCGGGCGGATTGCAACGCGATGTTCGTCGCGTAGTCACCGTGTTCTGCCTGCTTGGGGTGTTCGACGGCGAACGCTGGCGGCTCGAAGGCGGGGAGCGCCCCGGCCTCCTGAGCCCGGCGAATGCCCTCACGGATCAGCTCATGGACTTCGTCGCGAATCAAGGCTACCTTGTCCTCCCGAGTGTGTCGAGCACGTGCCAGGATTCGGGCTCGATCGCCCGATCAGAGGCAATTATGCCTCACCGGGTCATTGCTGGCAAACTCGTGCGGTTGATAGAGAGGAGGGAGTTGTTCGTCCAGGGAGTAATCATGAAGGGTGCGGCTTGACAGAGGTAGAGCGATCGTATCCAAGTAATTGGGAGAAGCAGGTTTGATGCGATCAGAAGCCCTTACAATGCGCTTCTTTCTTGCAGAAAAGAATCATATTGCCGGATCAGCCGCAGGACTTCTAAGCGCAATACCTCGGGATAGATGGCTTTGTAGATCTCGCAATAGGGCGATTTCACATCGTAACGGCCAGTGGTGTAATAGGCTACGAGGGGACATCCTCCTCCACACCAGTACCGCCATTCGCAGTCTTGACATCCTGCTTTGGCGTCTACATGGGGATTCTGAACCCCTTTTTTGTCTCGACGTATCGTCTTCAGAGGATCCTCTACCAAGGTATGGGTGATTGGGTGATGAAGCTCCATCGGGCACTTGGCGATCTCGCCGTGAGGTCCGATGACCAGATAGTCGAGGCCTACGCTGCATGTATGCCCATGAGGGGCCATGAAGGAGGAGCGATCGATGAACGATCCGAGAAGGCTTCGCGAGGGTAAGTTTCTCTCGATGACCCCGAGGGCCTCTTGTATAGCTTGGATGGTCATCTGCTGGCGTAGCTGTAGGCCTTCCGATGAGCTCGCGTGGGCGTTCTCTCGATAGAAGTTTAAGCTGAAGGGGAGATCCCGCTCGAGAAGGTAGGAGACCGTGTTGGGAAGTCCAGCGGCATTTTCGGCAGAGAGGGTCACGGAGATCTCTGGTACGAGTCCCCGTTGCAGACATTGATCGATGGCACGCATGACCTGGCGAGAGGACCCTCTTCCATCCGCAAACGGTCGCTGAATGTCGTGTGGTTCCTCGATGCCGTCTAAGGAGATCATGAGCCGAATAGAGCGATCCTGGATCGCCTTGATTTTTGCGGCATCCAGTAGAGTGCCATTGCTGAGAATGACTTCGTCTAAAGCGAGGGAAGTCGCGTCGGCTAGACGACAAGCGTGCTCATGCAAGGCCATGATGAGCCCAAATTGCAGGAGCGGTTCGCCGCCGGCATACTTGATCTGTATCTTTTGGTAGCCGTGTCGTATGGCCGATCGGAATATAGCCTCCAAGGCTTGCAGCCCTACTTCGCGGGGCATATGCTCCTGAGTTTTGCCGAGGTAGCAGTATGAACAGCGGAGATTACACGCGTTGGTGACGTGGAGCCACGCGATGAGGGTTCTTCTCTGTGGAAGGGCTTGCCGACTTGTTTCGCTCACCGATCTGATCAGACCGGTATGTGCCAGCCTGATAATGGCAGATCGCCGGCCGTCGCTGTTGCGAGAGAGGGCAGACTCCACGTGAACGGGATACGCGAACTCCTGCCAGAGTTCCCAGGCCGTTTGATTGAGCACGGCCACGGGAATCGGCCCCAAAGGGTTATAGAGCCCATGCCAATAGGGGTGGCTGGGGGACGAGATGATCTCCCGAGCATCGGTGACGGCCTGCCAGGTGCCCGGCGTCATTGTCGGCGCATAGCAGGGAAGGTCTAGCGCGCATGCGCAGTCGCAGTCTGATGTATGCAACTGCTCTGTTGTCGGATACAGTACGATGGGTGGATCTAAGCACGTCATCGCTGCGGTGCTCCTTGTCGGTCAGCGACTAGCCTTTCGTGCAGAGTCAGCGAACCCGTTTGCATCGCGGGCTACGCACCACGGCTATTATCGCTGACCCACAGTTCTGGGGGACCGAATCGCTCGTTTAACCAGCGGATTAGACGGGTTTGTCGCCCCCTCAGAGGGTGATCTTCTGGAACGGTCTTCTTCAGCTCTTCCTCCGCTTTCAGTGCGCTCTCATAGAATGCTGGGAGCAGTTCCCTTTCCCAATTCCGACTTCTGCGGAGTCGATTCTCAAGGCCAATCTCCGCGCGCCGCAGATCGTAAGAGGGTTGTCCGATTAAGCAATTATACTCTAAGGATAGCGTGGCGTGCCAGGCTGCTCTCTTGACCGCTTCTGGATCCGCTCGCCACTCGCCGCGGAGTTGCTCATAGCAACGCAGCATTTCCATTTTCCCCAGCACGACCCAAAGCATGAGCTCGGCCCGGTTTGTTTCAATGATTGGAGGATAGTCAGGTTGCCACAAGTAGTCCTCGCCAATGGCCTGCTCGACCAATGCACAGATCTCCTCGATTTTCTCGGGTCGTTCTCGCTGGTAATGGTAGTGCCATCCGAGGTTCGTTAAGGCGAGGGTTGGCCAGAATGGGCTGCCGCCGATTTGGTTGATCTGGGTTCTCACTTGGGGAAACCAACCGCTTTTGCGGCGTTCGATTCCAGAGGCTTGCAACAGCCTTCCTTCGGCTCTTTGATGTGCAGTGCGGTTCTTTTCTTTATCCGAGTCTCTGGTCACCCAAGCCACCTCGCGCCATAGGCACCCACTTTCGTTCAGGGCGGAAACCCAAGACTCTCGATCTGGTGTGCCTCTAAGCAGCTCAATGGCACCTGCTTTGATTTCCTCTTTTAATAAGAATATGCCCAATCTTTCCCCTGTGTATTCACTGCCCTCCAGATGTGCCAAAGCTCTGGGCAGGACTTCATGCCATCTGGCGCGCCATTGTGATAGGGCCTCACTCACCTCCTCATTCCATTGATAGCGCAGGGCTCGCGCCATGGTGATGCGTACAAGGCCCTCCAGACGATGGTCTGGATATTCTCGCAGTAGCTCCAAAGCTTCCTCCGCAAAGCTCAGCCCCTTTTCCGGATCGCCGGCGCGAGTTTCCAGGATGGCTCGTACATTCAGAGCTCGGACTTGGTCATATACACTGTGGTTACGGACTGCATAGTTCAGGGCTTCCTTGGCTGTTTCACGCCCGTGTCGTTCATACCCCATCATCGTCATCGCGTAGGCCTGGTTTGTGAGCACGCCGCTGATCCCTCCTAGGCCCAGTTGGCGCATCAACGCGGCGGCACGTTGGTAATAGGGGATCGCTTCTCTATAATTGCCCCGCAACCGTCGGATATATCCCTGATAGTTGTATATAAGCGCTTGTAGCGTTTGGGTGGCCAGCTCCAAACCTCCGTCGCTTACTTTTGTTAAGGCGACTGCTGATTGATTCAAGGCTTCCTCAGCCGGCGAAAGATTCCCCTTCCGGATGAGGATGGTGGCTTGGAGGAAGTGCCGGTGTGCCTGACAAAGAGAAGGCATCTGTCGTGAGCCTGAGATTTGGGAGAGTAGTTGCTCGGCCTTCTTGATGTCGTTGAGCCAGTGAAGAGCTATCTCTGCCCTGCGGAGCGATTCGTCCCACTTCAGATATGTGCTGAGTTCACTCAGTTTCTCTGGGGAGCGCCCAAGCTCTTCCAGTTTTTCCTTCGTGCGCCGGAACTCGTTGCGCAGAAGCTGATACCAGGATGGCTCACGGGAGAGGATCGATTCACAGGAGTCTTCAAAGTAGGCGGCATATCCCCGGAGAGGGAAGAGCCAGGTGGTGTAGTGTACCCTCTCGACCTGTGCCATACGGTGCTGGACCTGGAATTCCGTGAACAGGACGGGGTATTCGCTCATGTTCCTGCGCAGATCTTCCATTTCCCGCTCGTAGTAGGCGATGATGCGTCCGAAAAGCTCCTCCTCCCTTTTGGGTGGAAGGTAACGGGCGAAGAGGGTGTATATTTCATCGTGCAAAAAGTAGGGGCGGCGCACATTCCCCGGTCGCACCTTGACCAGGGTGAGCTTCGTCGCGGCGTCCAAGTACTTTTGGGCCTCTTCCGGTTCGATCCTGAGGATCTCTGCAAGGAGATCCGCGTTGGCGCCTTTATCCAGCGAGGCCATATGTTGGATTGTTGCTCCCAAGGGGGTCTCCAGGTTGGCCAGGTGTCTAATGAGCGCTTGATCTAGCGATGCTTGATCCGTTCGACCGTGGCCTTCAGGATCATAAAAGCCGGAGGGAAGGCTGCCCCCTGCGCGCAGGATGTCGGCGACCATGGCCATCCGTAGAGGTTGTCCAGCGGTTTCCCTATGCACGGGGATTTCCCCGTACGTGGCTAAATATCTGCGAATATTCTCTGCCCCTGCACGATCGCCGTCCTCGTCGACCTGGTGGGCCACTTGTTCCAGGTACTCTTTGCAATGCTGGAGGGAGAGGGGCTCTAACTCAAGGGGACCTTCAACGCGCCAGTGGGTCTTTCTTAGCGGCTGGATGAGATCTCGATCCAACTGACTAGGGCGTCCCGCCATGATCACAACGACTCGGTTCCGTAGTGCGGGCAAGATCCTGTCACGTAACCACCTGGCGATGCTGGCCCCGCTGGGATCGAAGGGCCCCATCCACCCGATATCCATCTCATCGTCGCCGGCTATCGTGGACAATACTTCCGCGGTGTCCAGGAACAGCCAGATGTACTTCTTATCCGCCATGCTGTTCAAAGCTTGGATCAGGGCTTCTTCGGCTCGTTTCCAAGCCTTATTGGCCTCCTCCAGTTGTCGCAGCCTCAGGGCTTCTAAGGTTTTTCTATGTCGAGCGTGAAATGCACGGAAGCGAACTTGCTCCTGGGGGAACACGTCGGAGATAGCCTCGGCCAGCCCCTGAGGAGTCTGGTATTCCAGATGATATAGGTCGATCAGGCTCGCCGCCACAATGCTTTGGCGATCCTCGGCGAGCTGGGATCGCACCTCCTCCAGGACGGCGGTTTTCCCGATGCCCCCATCTCCTTCCAAATAAATCAGTGCGGGGCGGCTGTGTTTCCGGGAAAACTCTTTGATGTTCTGGAGTATCTCCTCTCGTCCCACCAATGCGATGCGGCGCGCTCCGGATAGCTCTCTATCGAAACGATCCCAGCTCATAAGGACCTCCCGCAGCCAAGCTGTTGGTACAAACCCGGTTTCTCTGCTCGAAGCCATGCTCTCAACGCGTGACGGGCTGGCTCTGACCAGACGTATCCACTCTTGCCCGGCTCCCGGGCCCACCATCTCCGGAGAAGCATTCGCAGGCGGATGTAAAATGGGCTCTCTTTGCAGCCGATCTGATCGAGCACTGTTGACAGCTGTTCATCGTCTTCCGGATCGGCCATACAGGCCAGTGTGGAAGCCAGACTCAATTCTCTTTGGACTTCGCCCTGTGCGATAGGGTATCCGACACGTGTGGCCCAGTAGGTTAGGAACTGTTCAACGGCGCTGCCGATATCGCCATTGTTCCGGCAGAGCAAGGTGATCAAATATGGGGAGTGCTCTGTCCCGTCCAACAATTTTTTGATTTTAGGTAATAGAGAAGCCGCTAGCTGCTTGACCTGCCGTTTCCAGCCGGCTTCGGTAAATCCGTGTAGAATGAGTGGGATAGGGTGAGGTATGTCCCCACTCCAGCACCATCGCAGGGGATGTTGTTGGGCCATGATTACAAGGGAATGGCCGCGAATATGTGACCGCAGGACTCTATCCTCGAAGTCGAGTAGCAGCTCCTCATTTCGGAGTGCCGGCACATGATCGATCAGGAGAAGATATCCCCGCCGTTGACGGTCTGGCGTGCTATGGATTTGTTCATGAACGTGGTTGATGTATGCGGGTGAGGTTGCAAACTGATGTCGCTCTTCCAGGTCGATGTAAATGCCCTGGTGTGTATGGCTCAGATAGCGAAGGAGCCAGGTCTTCCCAATGCCGGGAGAGCCCGCCACGGGGATAATCCGGTCGAATGGGGCGGAGAGGGTGTTCTGCTCCCACGCCCGGATTTTTTCTGCGATGATCGGCTCGATGTCGTCCGCGCGATGATCTTCTACGTAGCGTTCGATTGTGAAAGGTTCGGGTGGGGGAGGAGATAGGATCTGAGACATGTCTGTTCCCCTGTCGTGACTTTTAGCGATTCAGTTCGTTGCCGGCGCGTACCAGGTCTGCTGGTGTGCTTTGGCCTAGTGTGGTAAGCGCTTGAGTCGAAGTGTCTTTGGTGGAGTATTCAAGGGCCATGAGAAAGTCCTTAAGGCCCTCTTCCCCTTCTCCCCAGTCACAAGTGGATAAACGATGTTCTAGCAGGCCTCGTAGGTCATCCTGATCCCATCTAACTTCGAGATGGTCTTCTGGCAGGGTATCGGGAGAGAAGATCTTAGGCACGGTGAGATGCCAGAACCCTTCCTCTTGTAGGATTCGGAGCCAGCCATCCGGAGCTGGCGGTGACTTTAGCTCGATCCACAGGAAGATATGAAAGCGCTCGCCGGGGACAAGTCGGCTGAGCGCTGCCTCTTCCATGCTTACGCGAATGGCCTCTAGCAAGTACGGCCAGTCCTCTCGGCAGTAAGGCCTGTGCGCGAAGGCGTTGTACAGAACATCAGCCAACAGAAGGCCTTGCTCCTGTGTTGGTAGGCCATATTCACCGAGCCGACCTAAGACGGTAGATGGGGCCCCAGCCCAATGCGTGAGGAAAGCGATAATTTGCTCTTGAGCCTTTCGTTGGGCAGCAAGCAGCCAGAAAGGATCTTCTGCTAGGGTTGTAAGCAGGTTTTCCCCCAGAGCGTGCTCCGCCTGGTGCCATAGGTAGTTTGCGTCCGGCTTGCCATTCAGTAGTAGGTAGAGGGATAGCGCCGGCTTTCGACCCCAAAACCTGCGCGTGTGCCGCCCCATCCAGATGAACGTGGTCGTTCCCGTGCCGGGCTTTGCGACGAAGATGCTGGGTTCTGGCGCATCGATTCGATGCCATAGAGGATGTCCGTCCCAGAATAGGCCTGCAACCGGACGATCATCATGGCTAGGCGCTTTCGGAGGCAGCCGAGGATCATCCTCCGCCTTGACCGGCCCGAACGGCCAGTGCCAGATTGGGTCACTCTTGCTGTCTTGACGGTATTTTTTACGGTATTCTTCTATGCTCTTGCCCGTGTTCTCACTTAAACGGTATCTGACCTCTGGGGGCCATAGTCGCTGGTGCGGCTTTACGGGGTTGGGCGGGGAGGGGTTTTTGTTCCACTCTGTGAGCCATTCGTTCACTCTCGGGTCGTTTAATCTTCGGAGCAGATATCGACCGGTGGCCTTCCCCTCTCGGTACCATAGTTCCTGTAGCCTTTGCCTAAGTTCGGTTGCGTCGAGCGCCAATTGTTTTACCACTTCCGTGGCCGTCTCCTCGGCGCTCAAGCCTAAGACCTGAAACGCCTGGATCGTGAGTTTCAGTACGTCCTCGTAATCGAGAGGCCTCTCAGGGGAACCAACGAGTCGACGAAATCTCTTGAGGATCTCTTTCTGCTCATCATCAGGGAACCCGACCCCTTCCGACATCTCCTCCAGCCATATATCGAACGACTCTAGAGAAGCCTGCTTTTGCTGAAGTTGTGTTGCGATCTGGGCGCGTAATTCGTAAGTCCATATTTTCCATTCATCGTGTGGCTGGATGATTCTTTGAAATGTGTGCCTAAGGCGTGCTTCTAATTCTCCTCTTTTTCCCCAATCTGGTAGTCTGTTGTATAGATTTAAGAACAATCTCCCTATCTGGGTAACCTCTTCGTTGTCCAGCTTCTCTATATCTGCCTGGATCGATCTCCGTACCTGGGCTCGTTGTGATTCTCGATAGTCAAAGTAAAACTTCGTTATGCCACCTATGCCAGCAACAATGGTTAGGAATAGCGTGCTGAAGATGATGTTTAGTATATGCAGTGTTCCTGCCTCGATAGGGGTTTGCAAGGGGATTGATATGGTCTTATCAGTATTGTCCACCGTCACCTGAATCGACACTTTCTTGGGTAGTTGCTCTGTACGCAGGTAGCGCATTTGTAAGATATACCGTGGGGCGATGACCTCCTCTTTATCGACTAAGACCTCGATCTGAGGTGCTGGGATTTCCCTTCCGTAATAGTTCAGGAAAATCAAATTGTTGTCCTTCGGTTTGAGGATGATTCTCTTGATCGTCTCGTCTGGTAGATGCTTGCATTCTTTCTTGGAGGATTTCCATCCCCAGATTGTTAATGTCTGGTTGGGGGTTCCCTCTGGGGTGATAGAGAGTGGTATCTCCTCCGGTAAGCGCATTTGCAGTATGTAACAAGCATCAGGAGAGACATCTTCCACGCGGCTAAGCTGTGTTTTGTCGAGGCCTAAATGGGATAGAATGATGGGAGAGAACCCTTGATATAAGATTGCGATGATAATATACACGAGTACGATGCTGAGCCAATGGGATTGAATCCAATTTGTAATCCTTTGCCTGAAGGGTTTCAATGACATTGGAATCCTACCATACTCTATCTTTCTTTGTCTTTGCTGCTCAAAAGACTGTCTATGGGCGGAATGCGTGTGAGAGGGCGTTGGCGCGTGGTTTCGCTGGGCTCACGTGCAGTATAGCTCATGGCAGCGTTGATTGTCAATGTTTATATGCGCTGTCTCAGTTTCCGTATCGATCGACTAGCTGGTGAGGTGACGGCCGGGCGCTGGACAACGGTCGCTTTCTCGGGGAAAATAGGGGAGCCTCGCAGGCTGGTGGGAAGGAGTGACATGTGACGCACACAGACACGGTCGTGATGGTGACCGGCGCGGCTGGCTTCATCGGCTCGCATCTGGCGGAGCGGTTGGTCGCTGAGGGGTATCGCGTCGTCGGCGTGGACTGCTTCACCGATTATTACCCTCGCGCCGTCAAGGAGCAGAACGTCGCCCAACTGCGGCGATCCGATCGCTTCACCCTGGTGGAGGCCGATCTGCGCACGGCGGAGCTGGAGCCTTTGCTGGACGGCGTGGAGGTGATCTTTCACAACGCGGCCATGCCCGGCCTCATGCGGAGCTGGACCGAGTTCGACGAGTACATGACATGCAATCTGCTGGCGACGCAGCGGCTGCTGGAGGCCGTCCGCCGCGTGGGTGTCCGGCACTTCATCCACGCCT
This sequence comes from Chloroflexota bacterium, assembly GCA_013152435.1. Taxonomy (NCBI): domain Bacteria; kingdom Bacillati; phylum Chloroflexota; species Chloroflexota bacterium. Next base: position 25,835 of record JAADGJ010000121.1, read on the forward strand.
CGACCTCCTCCGTGTATGGGCGGGACTCCTCCGGTGATGAGACGAGGCCCACCCGCCCCATCTCGCCCTACGGCATCACCAAGCTGGCGGCCGAGCATCTGGTGCGGGCTTACGGGGAGAACTTCGGCGTGCCTTATACCATCCTGCGCTACTTCTCCATCTATGGTCCTCGTCAGCGGCCGGATATGGGGTACTACATCTTCATCGATGCCATCCTGCGAGGGAAGCCCATCACCCTCTTCGGCGACGGGGAGCAATCCCGGGGCAACACGTACGTTCTGGACTGTGTGGAGGCCAATCTGGCAGCTATGCGGCACGGGCCGACGGGGGACGTGTTCAACATTGGTGGCGGGGAGGAGATCACGCTGAACCGGCTGATCGCCAAGCTGGAGGCGCTCATCGGGCGGGAGGCGATCGTCCGGCGTGGCCCGCCCCGGCCGGGGGAGCAGCGCCGCGCGCTGGCCGATATCCGCAAGGCGCAGACGGTGTTGGGATGGTCGCCCCGGGTCGGCCTGGACGAGGGGCTGCGAGCTCAGATCGCCTGGCAGCGAAGCAGGATTCAGGGGCGGGTATGATGGCGCAAAGGACTGCCGGAGAGGAGAAGGCGGCGACGCTGGGACATCCCAGCTATGTGTGGCGCTTTGGGCAGGACCGGCGGCTGAACCTGATCCGGAAGTGGGCGCCGTTGGAGGGGAAACGGGTCCTGGACGTGGGGTGCGGCTTGGGGATGTACATGCGGAAGATGCGGGCCTTCACTCCCGCCGTGTATGGCGTGGAGATTGATCTGGAGCGGGCGGTGGAGGCCGGCCGGGCGCTTTCCCTGGTCGCCTGTGCCGCCGCTGAGGGGCTGCCCTTCCCGGACGCCTCGTTCGACGTGGTCCTCTCCCACGAGATGATCGAGCACGTGCAGGATGACCGTCGGACGGTGGCCGAGGCGATCCGCGTGCTGCGCCCGGGCGGCCGATTGGTGCTCTTCTGCCCCAACCGGCTGTACCTTTTCGAGACACATGGCCATTACTGGCGCGGCCGCTATCACGAGGGGAACACGCCGTTCATCAACTGGCTCCCCAATTCGCTGCGCGATCGATTGGCGCCGCACGTTCGGGCCTACACACGTGGCGGGCTTCGGCGGCTGTTCGACGGTCTGCCCGTCCGCATCGTCCATCATACGCAGATCTACCCCGGGTACGACAACATCGTTTACGCCCGGCCGCGGCTGGGCTGGCTGCTGCGCCGCATCACCTACGCGTTCGAGCAGACGCCTTTGCGAGCGTTCGGCCTATCCCACTTCCTGGTGGCGGAGCGGCTGGCGGATTGAACCCTCGCGGCGGGATAAGCGTTGATTCTCAGTGCGTGCCCGCCGTGATTGTTTGCTCTTTGATACCAGTTACGTTATCATAAATGAGGACAGAGCCAGCGGGGGGTGTGGATGATCTCAGGCCCCCCGCTGAGTCATGATATCCCAGATCGATACGATCTGGTGGAGGATGGCAAGAAGGACCCATGGACCGACGTGGACAGGTCTTCATCCGACGAAGACGACGCTTTCGGGCCCAGCGCTCTGCGCCGAAGCCGGAGCTGTGGGCGCTGCGCCTGTTTTTGAGCCTGCTGCTCTTGACGGCGGTGACGGTGGGGACGGCCGTCGCCGTCGTGGTGGGCACGGCGGCGGGCGTGTACGCCTATTTCGCCCAGGATCTGCCCGATGCCTCCGCCATCGAGACGGAGCAGGAACAGTTCGAGACGGTGCGCATCTACGATCGCACCGGACAGCATCTGTTGTACGAGTCCATCGACCCCCGGCCGTTTCGGGGTGATCGCACGTATATTCCCCTGGATCAGATCTCACCCTACCTGATTCAAGCCACCATCGCCCTGGAGGATCGCTCGTTCTACGAGAACCCGGGCGTAAACTTCCGCGGCGTCGCCCGTGCCTTCGTCTCGAACCTGCGCGGCGGATCCGTCCAGGGCGGCTCGTCCATCACCCAACAGCTCGTCAAGAACGTCCTCATCCCGCCGGAGGAGCGATATAAGCGCTCGTATGCCCGCAAAATCAAGGAGATGATCCTGGCGTTGGAGATCACGCGGCGCTACCCCGGCCGGGAGGGTAAGAACAAGATCCTGGAGTGGTACCTGAACTACAACTTCTACGGCAACGCGGCTTATGGCGTGGAGGCAGCTGCTCGCATCTACTTCGATAAATCGGCCAGGGACCTGACGCTGGACGAGGCGGCCATGCTGGCGGCGCTGCCGCAGTTCCCCGGGTTGAATCCCATTCAGGCGCCGGCCGACGCGTACCGCCGGCAGCGCAAGGTCTTGAACGCGATGGCGGAGGCCGGGTATCTGACCCAGGCCGAGGCCGACGCGGCCAAGCGCTATTTCAACGATCGGCTCCTGAACCAGATGGTCGAGCAAGGCGTGCTGTCCCCGGCGGATCTGGATCCGATCCGGCAGGGCGACCCCGAGGCGACGGCCAAGGCGTTGCACGGCCTGGTATCCATGGGGTTGATCCCCCCGGAGGAGGCGGACCGGGCGATCCGGCAGGGCGGCAATCGCTGGCAGTTCGTGCGCCAGCGCGCCGGCGAGCGGTTTGAGATCCCGCCGGACGCGCCGCACTTCGCCCTCTACGTGTTGGACCAGCTCGATCGAGAGTTCAATACCGCCGACGACCCGTACTTCATCTGGCGCAACGGGCTGCAGGTGTACACCACGTTGGACTGGGATCTGCAACAGCGCATTCAGTGCATCGCCCGGGCGCACATCGCCTATCTGCAGAACCGGGAGCCGGAGCCGTATCCTGGTTGCGATCCGCCCCCTCCCCGGATCGAGGAGTTGAACCAGCCCCGGCTGCAATTCGATCACGAGGTGACCAACGCGGCCGTGGTCGCCATCAACCCCAAGACCGGCGAGATCCTGGCTATGCTGGGCAGCCTGGACTACTACGATGAGGAGATCGACGGCGAGGTGAACAACGCGCTGGCCGAGCACCAGCCTGGCTCGTCCTTCAAGCCGTTCACCTATCTCACCGCGTTTCAGCAGGGGTACACCGCGGCCACCATGGTCATGGACGTGCGCACCGTGTTCCCCGATCCACCCAACCCACCTTACGTGCCGGAGAACTACGATCGCAAATACCACGGCCCGCAGAGCCTGCGCGAAGCGCTGGCGCGATCGTACAACATCCCGGCCGTCTGGCTGATGAATCAGGTGGGCGTGAAGAACGTTATCGATATGGCGCACCGCATGGGCATCAACACGCTGACCAAGGACTACTACGGCCTTAGCCTGACGCTGGGCGGCGGTGAGGTGCGCTTGCTGGACATGACGTACGCTTTCAGCGTGCTGGCGAACAACGGCGTCATGGCGGGCGAGCCTGTGCCGCCGATCCAACAACGGCCGGGTTATCGGACGCTGAACCCGGTGTCCATCCTGTTGGTCCGGGATAAGCACGGCCGCGTGTTGAAGGAGTATCGCCAGCCGCAGGTGAAGCAGATCATCTCGCCTCAACTGGCCTACCTGATGACCGATGTCCTCTCGGACACCAAGGCACGGCTGGCGGCCTTTGGCAGTTTCGCCAAGTACCTGGCGCTGGAGGATCGCCCGGTGGCCGCCAAGACCGGCACGACCAATGACTACCGGGATGCGTGGACCATCGGCTACGTGCCTCAGCTGGCGGTGGGCGTGTGGGTCGGCAACACGGATAACCGGCCGATGAAGCGCGTGCCCGGCTCTTTGGGCGCGGCCCCGATCTTCCATCAGGTGATGAAGGAGGCGCTGAAGGACCAGCCCGTGGAGACGTGGCAGGAGCCGCCAGGGATGGTGCGGGTGACGGTCTGTGTGCCCTCCGGGCTGCTGCCCACGGACGATTGCCCCACTCGCCGTGAGGAGCTGTTCATCGCCGGCACGGAGCCGAGGGCCTATGACACCGTGTATCGGGCTTATGAGGTCAACCGGGAGACGGGCAAGCTGGCTACCCAGTACACGCCGCGTGAGCTGGTGGAGCGGCGCGTATACATGATCTTCCCGCCGGAGGCGGCCGATTGGGTGCGCGAGGCGGGGATCCCACAGCCGCCCAAGCAGTATGACGACATGTACGGCCCTGGCCCGGTGGACCCCGAGGTGGCCATCATCGAGCCCAAGCCCTACAGCTACGTGCGGGGGATCATCCCCATCATCGGCAACGCGCAGATGGGCGACTTCCGCAGCTATCGCGTGGAGTTCGGGGAGGGATTGAATCCGGGCGCCTGGATCCAGATCGGCCCGGAGCACTACAACCCGGTGGGGAACGGCGTCCTGGAGTACTGGGACACGGCGCCGTTCAACGGGCTCTACACACTGCGCCTCACGGTGATGCGGGGCGATGGCAGCGTGCGCACGGCGACCACCCAGGTCACGGCGGATAACGTCCCGCCCCAGGTCAAGCTGGTGCATCCCTTCGAGGGGAAGGTCTACGTCATGGAGGACGATGAGTGGGTCAGCATCACGGCCGAGGCCACCGATGACTGGTCCATGGATCGGGTGGAGTTCCTGTTGGATGGCAAGCTGATCGGGACCAGCACGGTGCCGCCGTACAGCATCCGCTGGACCATCGCCATGTCGGATACCGTCCCGGAGCCAGGCCGGATCATCTCCGAGACGCGGCCCATCACCATGCCGGATGGCTCCATCCAGTTGGGCGAAGTGGCCGTGATGACCACCACGGAGGAGACGTTGCCCGACGGCACCGTGCGCCTGATCGAGACGTGGGAGTCCGGGCGAACCATCATCTCGGACACTCATGGGTACACGGAGACTCACTTGATCCAGCTCAAGGCGTATGACAGCGCGGGCAACGTGGCGGAGACGGAGCCCGTGCGCATCCTGGTGACGCACAAGCAGGAGGAGGAGACGGCCGGAGCCTGGGGGACCCCGGCACGAGGCCCGATCGCCTTGTTGCCCGAGCCGCCGGGCGTCGCTCGCAGGCGGGAATAGCCCCTCGATCCCTCGCAGCGGGGGTGAACAGGAAGTTCGATCAATGTCGGCATCGCGTAAGCATATCCTGATCACAAACGACGACGGCGTACACGCTCCGGGCTTGCTGGCGTTGAAACAGGCGCTCTCGGCCGTGGCGGATGTCACCGTGTTCGCCCCCGATCACAACTGGTCGGCGGCCGGGCATACCAAGACGATGCATAAGCCGTTGCGCGTCTTCGAGACGGAGCTGGCTGATGGCACGCCCGCGCTGGTGACCACGGGGACGCCCTCCGATTGCGTGGGATTGGCCCTGCTGGGGCTGGTCCCTGTGCGGCCCGATCTGGTGGTGTCCGGCATCAACGATGGCCCGAATATGGGCGCCGACATCACTTACTCCGGCACCGTGGCAGGGGCGATGGAGGCCGTCGTCAGCGGGATCCCTGGGATTGCCGTATCTCAGGACTGGGGACAGGATCGTGACCTCTCCCTGGCGGCGGATCTGGCCGCTCGGTTGGCGGCGCTGGTCCTCCGGAATGGCCTGCCCCCGCAGACGTTCTTGAACCTGAACGTCCCCTCGCTGCCGCGGGATCGGCTGCGCGGCGTGCGGGTCACCCGGCTGGGGCAGCGCGTCTATCGTGACGTGCTCATTGAGCGCACCGATCCCCGCGGGCGGCCGTACTATTGGATCGGCGGTGAGCCGCCTACGGGCGTGCCTGATCCCGATGCGGATACGGACATCGGGGCCCTGGCCCAGGGGTATGCGTCCGTCACGCCCCTGAGTATGGACATGACCGACTACGATTTCCTGCCGGAGCTCCGGCGCTGGAATCTGGGCTGGGAGACGGGAGATCCGGGATGACGTTCGAATCCCTCCCTCATCGCAGGGCGTTCCTGGGGATCGGCGTGGCCCTGGCTTTGTTGTTGGCGGCTGTGGGCGCACTCCGATGGGGGCTTGCTTTGCCTTTCGGCGGGGTGGCCTTCCTCCTGATCCTCGCCGCGATGGGCCTGTTGGTCCTCTGCGGATACGTGTTGTACCGCACGCTGCTCTGCCTGACGATGGTGTACTGGGTGGAGCGGGATGGGGTCACCGTGGCCTGGCCCTTTGCCCGCCGTGTGATCCCCATGGGGCATATCCAGCAGATTGTGTTGGGGGCACAGGATCGTGGGCCGGGGCCGTGGTGGACGTGGCCCTCTCGCTACGTGACGCATGTAGACGGAGGGCCGCGCGGGCGTGTGATCTCCCTGGCCACCCGGCCGCTTCCCGAGCAGATCCTGCTGGTCACGGCGGAGGGGGTGTTCGGCCTCTCGCCTGCGGATCCGGAGGGCTTCGTCGAGGCGTTGCAGGATCGCTACTACCTGGGACCCACGAGGCCGGTGAAGCCGGGCGTTCAGTTGCCTCGGGTGGCGCGCTGGTCGGTCTGGCGTGATCGACTGGCTGTGGGATTGCTCTCGCTGGGGCTTTTGGGCGTCGTGCTGCTGTTCGGGTGGCTCAGCTTCGTCTATACAGGGCTGCCGGAGCAGGTGCCCTTGCATTTCAATGCGCAGGGGGTGGCTGATCGCGTGGGGCCGCGCTCCGGACTGCTGGCGCTTCCCGTCATCGCCCTGCTCTCCTGGGGGGTGAACGGCCTGTGGGGAGGGCTCGTGTACGCCCGGCAGCGCGCTGCCGCGTATTTGCTCTGGGGCGGGGCCGTGGTGGTCCAGATCCTGGCCAGCATCGCTCTGATCAATCTGACCCGGTGAGCCTGGTGGACGGGAGGGGCCGCCGATGGTAGAATGGCATCCCGGGCAGGTGGCCCTGGGCCTGCTTCTCAGCCTTGCCATCGCCCTGACCGGCTATCGCCTGGGCGCGCTTTCCCGTAGCGGGGTCGTTGGCGCCGTTCTGACGGGCACGCTCATCATGGGGATGGGCGGCTGGTTGTGGGCGGTGTTGTTGGTCGCCTTCTTCATCTCGTCCAGTGCGCTCTCCCGCTATCGGGCCGTCGACAAGGCGGCGGTACAGGCCGAGTTCGCCAAAGGAGATCGCCGGGATATCGGGCAGGTGTTGGCAAACGGCGGCCTGGGGGCGATGTTGGCCGTGGCCTTTGCCGTCTCGGGCTCTCGCTGGCTGTTTCCGGCCTACCTGGGCGTCATGGCAGCCGTGAACGCCGATACATGGGCCACGGAGCTGGGGGTGCTCAGCTGGCGGCCGCCTCGGTTGATCACCACGGGACGTCCGGTTCCGGCGGGAACCTCCGGCGGCGTGACGCCGTTGGGAGTGATGGCGGCGTTGGCCGGCGGGTTGTTCATCGGGCTCGCTGCGCTGGCGGGGCAGTGGATGGCTTCATTCGTGGGGGGCATGTCTGGGGTGGGGGCCGCCTGGTGGCCGCTATGGGCGATGATCGGGGGGGCGGCCGGCGCCCTGTTTGATAGCCTGCTGGGGGCAACGGTGCAGGGCGTGTATTACTGCGACCGTTGCCGTAAGGAGACGGAGCGTACCCATCACCGTTGTGGGGCGCGCACGCGTCGGCTGCGCGGCTGGGCGTGGCTGAACAACGACTGGGTGAACTTCCTCAGCTCGCTGGTAGGCGGGTTGGTGGTGATGGAGCTGGCGATTTGGTGGCGCTAGAGCAAGAGCAACCTGGAGAGGGCGATGTGCAGGTCGCCTCTGGTGAGCGGACGGATCGGCCGCATCTGTCGATCGTGATCCCCGCATACAACGAGGAGCGACGGCTGCCGCGTACGCTGGCGCGGGTGATGGAGTATCTGGAGACGCAGCCTTACCCGGCTGAGGTGATCGTGGTGGACGATGGCAGTGCGGATAACACGGTAGGGGTGGTGGAGGAGCTGTTGCCCGCTCACCCGAATCTGCGGCTGATCCGCAACGATCATCGCGGCAAGGCGTACACGGTGCGTACGGGCGTCCTGGCGGCGCAAGGGCGTTACGTGCTCTTCTGCGACGCGGATCTGGCCACCCCCATCGAGGAGTGGGACAAGCTGGCGGGGTATCTGGACGCGGGATACGATATCGCCATCGGATCTCGGGAGGGAGCGGGGGCCATTCGGCATGATGAGCCCTGGTATCGTCATGTGATGGGGCGCGTGTTCAATCTGATCGTGCGGTTGGTGGCCGTGGGCGGCTTTCAGGACACCCAGTGTGGCTTTAAGGCGTTTCGGCACGATGTGGCCCAGGATATCTTCCGACGGGTGCGGTTGTATGGGGAGGATGCGCCGCCGGTGAAAGGTGCGGCCGTCACCGGCTTCGATGTGGAGCTGTTGTTCATCGCGCTCAAGCGGGGGTATCGGGTGAAGGAGGTGCCGGTGGAGTGGCACTACGGTACCGAGACCAAGGTGCATCCTTTGCGGGATTCGCTGCGGAACCTGCGGGATACGCTCCTGGTGCGTTGGAACGACCTGCGGGGCGCATACGACGCACCGTGATCGGGTATGGCTATGTTGTCAGGCGGCCCGGCTCCCAGGCCGGGCCGTCGCTTTGTGGGCGAGCATGGGAGCTCGCCCTGCTGGCGGCGGTGGTTGGCTATCAGCGGGCCCGGCTCCCATGCCGGGCCGTTGCGTTTTGG
>JAADGJ010000122.1 GCA_013152435.1 Chloroflexota bacterium
ACCGGCGATCTGTTGGTCACCCTGTCCGGCCACACGAACGAGGTCATGGGCATCGCCCTGAGCCCGGATGGCTCGCTGCTGGCCACCGCCAGTTGGGATCGGACGGTGAAGGTCTGGGACCTGCCGGCCTCGATCGAGGCTGGTGTCGGCCGGGAGCTCCTCACTTTGGCCGGTCATACCTCGGCGGTCCAGAGCGTCAGCTTCAGCCCTGACGGGGCGCGCCTGGCCTCGGCAAGCTGGGATGGGACGGTGAGGGTGTGGGATATCGGCCCTGAGGGCAGCGCGGAGGGGCACGTGTTCGTCAACGGCGATGCGCCCGGCCCGGCCTATGCGGTCGCCATCGCCCTCAGTCCGGATGGGACCTACCTGGCCGCGGCCAACTCGGATGGGACGCCGAAGGTATGGGACACGGCCACCGGTCAGATGGTGCACGCGCTGTCCGGCCACGGGGATCGGGTCGAGGTCATCGCCATCAGCCCGGACGGCGCAACCGTGGCCACGGCCGGCCACGATGATGTCATCAAGATGTGGGACACGGCCACCGGGGAGGAGCGATGGACCACCGCCGGCTTCGAGTGTGGGAAATACGAGATCGCCTCGTGCGACATCGCCTTCAGCCCGGACGGCCGATTCCTGGCTGCCGGGGACTCGGCGGGGACGGTGACGGTGTTCGAGCTTCGCGCCGGGCCTGAAGCCTCCGAGCAGCTCCGCATCGCGGCTCACCCGGATGCGATCTTCTCCATAGCCTACAGCCCCGATGGAGCCCGGATCGTCACCGGCGGTTGGGATCGCACGGCCAGGGTGTGGAATGCCGGGACGGGGGAGCGCCTGCACACCCTGGCCGGTCACGATGCGCCCGTCTACGGGGTGGCCTACAGCCCCGATGGGCGCCGCATCGCGACGGCCAGCCAGGACGGGACGGCGCGCCTGTGGAATGCTGAGTCCGGAAGGGAGGAGGCTATGCTGGTCGGGCACTCCAGCTCGGTCTTCGGCGTCGCCTTCAGCCCGGACGGGACGCGGATCGCCACGGCCAGTTACGATGGCACGGCGAAGTTATGGGACGTAGAAACCGGTCAGAATCTGCTCACTCTTTACGGCCACGCCGGCGCCGTCACGGACGTGGATTTCAGCCCCGATGGGATGCGCCTGTATACCGCCAGCACGGATGGGACCGATCGCGTCTATGTGTTGGATCTCGAAGCTGCCGTGGCCCTGGCGCGATCTCGCCTGACCCGCCCCCTGACGGACGAGGAATGTCGGCGGTTCTTGCACGTGGATCGATGCCCCTCCGCACCTGGAAGATAAAGAAACCTCCGATCGGGCTCGTGGTGGGTGCCGTGGGCCGTTTCGCAAATCTCCACCGCGTTGGAGGCACGATCGGGCTGTTCCGGACGGTGATTGTCCATATCTCACTGCCGAGACGCAGAGAGCGCAGAGAAGGCAGGACAGGGAAATGACCTCATTTGAGAGTATGTCTGAAAAATGCCGTTGCTTCTGCTGTGGGGAGGCCCGGAGGGGCGAAGCCCCTCCGGAAAAAGCCCTTCTTTTGCCTTCGACCTGCCTGGCCTCGGCCTGGGTCCTTCGGGAAGGGCCGAGAAAGGCAGGTACAGGCCGGAAAAGTGGGATTTCCGTGGAGGGGAGGACCCCTCCACACCTCCCCCTGTGGAGACGGATCTATGAGCCTGACTTCGCGTCCTCTGCGACTCTGCGGTGAAAAACGGTGTGATCGACAAGATCAGTGACACTTGTGGGTAATCACCGCTATTCCGGCTGTTGCCATGCTCGCATTTTTAGGATATACTCTCTTGGAATCATGTGATTTCCTCGGACGATGGATGAAGGGGCCGCAACGGCGGTGGAGACACGGGCCGTCCCCATCTTCGCCGATGGCTGGCCGTGGACACTCTCTGCGGCAGCGGATAGTGATCGTAGCGATCTGCTCGCCCTCACGATCTCACTTCCTACTCCTACATCCCCCCAGCTGTCCGCCTCTCGAGGCCGTGGTTTGTGGTCCGTCCGTTTTCCGGGCGATCGTCATCGCGACGATCGCGTTTCGACTGATGGAGTCCCAGATTGATCCCTCTGGCATCCGGGCCGCCGGACTGGCTGGCGAAAACGAAATTTCATCCTCCTTTGCCCCCTGAGGATATCATCCCGCGGCCGCGCCTGCTCGAAGGTCTGAACGAGGCGTTGACGTCACATGCCTTGACGCTGCTCTCCGCGCCGGCAGGATCCGGCAAGACCACCCTGTTGGCGGCGTTCTCGCTAGCTTACCCTGATGTCCCGCTGGCCTGGCTGTCGCTGGACGCGGGGGACGATGCTCCCACCCCATTCCTGCTCTCCCTCACCACCGCTTTGCAGTCCCTGAGCCCGGGATGTGGCGCGGCGACCCGGGCGCTTCTGGCGAGCCTCACCGATCCGGCCGCCGAACTGCCGCGCCTGATGGGCGTGCTGATCAACGAGGTGCTGGAGTCACTCCCCGATCCGTTCATCCTGGTGCTGGACGACCTGCACCAGATCACGGAGGCGACCATTTACGCTTCCCTGGATCACTTGCTCGAACGTCTCCCACCGCAGATGCACCTGGCCATCGCGACCCGACGTGATCCGCCCCTGGCTCTGGCCCGCCTGCGGGCGCGCGGCCAACTGGCCGAACTGCATCTGTCCGATCTGCGCTTCGACCTGACGGAGATCGCCCTGTTCCTGAACGAGAAGCTGGGGCTGGACCTCTCGCCCGCCGATCTGACGGCGCTACAGGCGCATACCGAGGGGTGGGCGGCAGGCCTGCGTCTGCTGGCGGCCTCGTTGGACCGCATCCCTCCTGAGAAGCGGGCCACCTTCATCGCCCACGCGGCCCAGGCGGATCGCTACGTCTTCGACTTCCTGGCGGAGGAGGTGTTGAGCCGTCAGGAGCCGAAGGTGAGGGACTTCTTGCTTAGAACCTCCATCCTGCCTGAGCTGACCCCGGCGCTGTGTCAGGCGGTGACCGGACGGGACGACGCGCATCGGATCCTCGAGGAGCTACACCGCCGGAATCTCTTCCTCGTCGCGCTGGATCATGGGGCACGGACGGACGATGGGCGATCGGCGTCGCCCCATCATCCATCGTATCGTTATCACGCCTTGTTCGCCGAGTTTCTGCGTCAGCAACTGGCGCGGAGGATGCCCGAACTGCCGGCCGTATTGCACCGTCGGGCCGCAGCGGTGCAGCGGGACCCCGCGCGGGCCCTGCATCATTATCTGGAGGCCGGAGCCTGGCAGGAGGCCGCTCAAGTGATCGAGCGAGTCGGGGAGCAGCTGCTGCATGAGGGAGCGCTGGACACACTGCGCGACTGGATCACGGCCTTGCCCGCGTCCGCGCGGGAGGAGCGCCCCTGGCTGACCTGTTTCCTGGGCGCGATCGCCTCGTACCGGGGGGAGTTCGACCGGGCGCAACGGCTGCTCACACGGGCGCTGGCTGGCTTTGAGGCCACTGGGGATTCCGCCGGACAGGGGGAAGCCCTGGCGCTGTTGGGCGGCATTGCCAGCGGACTGCACGATGTCCAGCGCGCAGACGAGTTCCTGAAGCGGGCCCAGGCCTATTCTCTGCCGCCCGAGAGGCGGGCTTTCGTCCACATCAGCCGCGCCTGGGTGGGCGTCTACAAGGGCGATTGGACACAGGTGGATGCGGAGCTTGCTGCCGCGATACAGACGGCGCTGGCCGCGGAGGATCCGGCTGTGTTCAATGTCCTGGCCTTGCAATTACACGTGCCGTTGATCTTCGCTCCCGGTGGCATCGCCCCGATCGAGCGCTACTGTCATCAGGTGTTGGCGCACTTTGGCGAGGGGGTTGGCCTGGCCCAGGCTGGGGCGTACACGCTCCTGGGCAACATTTACGCGCTACAGGCCAGGCTGGATGATTCGTATCAGGCGCTGGAGCGTGCCCGACGGATCAATGAGCAGCTGGGCGGGTTCGTCTTCCTGGAAGTGAATATGGACTTTTGCGTCCTGTCCGCCGCCCTGGTACGTGCCGACTACGGCGAGTTGGAGCGATACTGGCGCGCCCAGTTGCCCCGCTACGAGCGATTGCGTGGCGCTCGAGAGTGGCTGGCCTGTTTCCTCTATTGTCAGGGCCGCGCGCTTTGGCTGCAGAGCCGCCTCAGGGAGGCTCGGGAGATCTACGCCCGCATGGTGGCGGCCGAGCGGCCCCAGGATGTGCCGGAGAATCACATCGTCAGGGCGATGATGCGCGCTCTGCTGGCCATAGGCGATCGACGATACCCCGCCGCCGAGGAGGCCCTGCGCCAGGCGGCCGATCTCCAACGGCACGTGCGTTATAGCCTGCTCTGGGGCAATGCCCGCCTGTTGCTGTCCCATCTCTATTGGCGGTGGGGGCGCTCGGAGGAGGCCCTGGCGGAATTGCGCCCGTTGCTGACCGAGTACGAGCGGATGTGCATGCCGGGCCTGATCCTGATGGAGGGCGCTGCCATGATCCCCGTGCTGCGCCTGGCGGTCGATCGGGGCGTGCACGTTTCCTTTGCTCGCCAATTGCTGGATATGCTGGCACAGACGCGCCAATCACGATCCGTCTCCATCACTACCACCGGCAAGATGTTGACCCCTCGAGAGATGGAGGTGTTGCAGCTTATCGCGCAAGGGGCCAGCAATCGCGACATAGCCGAAGCGCTGGTGATCACCGAACGCACGGTGAAGTCCCATGTGACCAGCATTCTGAGCAAACTAGGCGTTACCTCCCGCACCCAGGCGGCCGCAAAGGCCCGGGAGATGCGCGTTTTCTGATTCTCAGGCAAACCGGAACCAGGAGGCTAGCTGCGGATTTATCGGATTGTCTTTGATTGAATCCATGTGATTTGTGGCCGTCTTTTTTGTACGACGAGCCAGGAACCAAACAGATAGAGCGCTCGTTTCATACTCTTTTTACCCTCCGGATCGTACCAAAGTACGATGAAAGTGCCGGAGGGTTTTTGTATGTTGGGCATACCAACCCTGTCCGGTGCGCAATCAGGTGCGCAATCAAGAGTAGGGTTCTTACATGGGCAGTCATTCCTCATCGGCGCGGTCTTCTTCGCCATCTTCCTACACTCTGTCAAGCTGAGGAATTCCTTGGGGTAACCTATTTCACGCATGTGGTCATGTGCTTTCCAATGGATGTTGCTAATCCAAAGTGCCCTATCGGAGGTGAAAAATGCCCATTCCCACCCCAGCCCAACTGGAAGATATCCCGGTTCCTTTGCCGCAGTGGCTCCCGCCGGGTGTCAGGGACAGCGAAGTAGACCGGCAAAACTGTCGCATTAGCTGGAATGCCGCGAGTGCCAATAATCCGGTCGTCGTGGCCAGAGTCAATCGCAGTGGCATGCCCAAAAAGGGCGCCATAGTCGCCGTCGGTGCCAGTTTAGGCTTCCCCAACATGGCCGAGTGGGGGCTTATCAACAATCCCAATGGTGCGGGCTATGTCATGGGGCTGTATTTCAACAAGAATCTCGGCGGCACAGAGGTCATCATGGAGATCGATCCGGCCCAGCCGCCCTTATCTCAACCGATCCCGACCTTTGCAGCATACCCGCCTTTGCAACAGGACCCGAATTCTGACTACTGGCTCGTCGACGGCTGGGAAGGTTTGAACGCCCCGATGGTTTTGTACGTGCGGGTGAAGGCAGGGGCTGACTACAGGTTTGGACGTCTCATGTTCTGTGACCTCACCGGAAGCGTGACAGGCTTGCAAGGCGAGCGGGTGGTGCCGAATTTCGATGCCTACTATTCGAATACAACGAATCGGGCCATGCGGGTCGTGCCCGAGCATCCGGCTACCATTCAAATCAAGTATACCTGGCCGCTCGGTGTTTTTGATCCCTTCAATTTTCCAGATCAGACCCCTAGTGCCTGGGAGCTGCGTTGGCAAGACTTGCGCGATCCGGCTGACAACTTTACTTTTACCCCTTTGCACAGCAACTCGGGGCCTGACGTGGTTCTCGGGGTGGGGGTGCAAAAGCTGAATCAGCTGAATCCCAACGTCCACCCTGCGGGCGACGGCTACTTCGTGTACGTGCTACGCAGAGACCAGGCCTTAAATGATCACATCGACTTCTATATCTTCGACTACCATCCCGATGACCTCGCCGCCTCAGCCGAGCTTTTGCGCGGCACGGTTCCGCTGCCGCCTCTGGGGCCGCATGAGGCTTACCGTTGGATCGGTGACGATGAGTCCTATATCGATCCCATGGGGAACCCCTGCATTGCCCTGACCTTGATGAACAGGCCCGGCAACCCCAACTCCGCCCCGGGCGTGGTCTGTGTCTTCGAGTTTGCCTACATGGGTCTGGCTGGCCCGACTGTCCAGCCTGCCGACACGTCCTTTACCGTAGTAACCCCCGCCGGTTCCTCTGCCTCGCCGCGCAAAGACCCCGAGACCCTGACCGTTGTAGATCCAAATGGTGACTTCTGGGTATACATCTTCAACCGCGAATATGAAAACGGTGACTGGCGGCTGCACCGGACCCTGGCGTGGAGACCATAGTTTCGGTATCTGATTTCCCATCCGAATATCATACCTCTCCTACCTTCGGATCGTACTAAAGTACGATGACTTTGCTGTGAGTTCGGCGTACTTTCAGACCAACAAACATCTTTTAGTCATTCAATGCATAGGAGGGATCCCATGGAAAAGTTACAGCGACTTTCTGTGTTCGGACTGGTAACTCTGTTGCTGGCGCTGGCCTTGCTGGCAAGCGTCATCTGGCCAGCGCCCTCGACGGCCCTGGCCCATGGGGGCAAGGGTACAAAATCCGCCCCAATCAAAGCTTCGGTGAACTTTAGGCTTGAGGTGGTGAAGGTTCTCGAGCACAGCAGTAATAAGAGGGGAATGGGCAGGATAGTATTCAGCGGACCTGCCCAGAATGGAGTTTTCATCGACGGTGATGGAAAGGTGTATTTCGAGTTTGATCTCGCCCAGGGGGTGGTTGATAGTGGTGATGTCTACCTCTCTGCGGATGTCATCGTCCATGCCAAGAAGGGTGTAGGAAGTGGTAGTGTGGTTGGAAGGATGAAAAGCATTCAGGTAGCAGCAACCGGAATAAATGGAGATGGGAATCGGTGGGCAGAGGGGACAGCCGACCTGGAACTCCTGGTGGAGGCCGGTTACGCGAGGGGGCTCGATTTCAACCTCTTCGATCCGGTAGAAGCTCAAGAGTAGCGGAGATGGATTGAAGTACCTAGCCGCTAACAGAAGATCTAGGAGACACCAACCGTATTCATCTCACAGCCACTGGGGGCTTTCTCATGTCTTCCACGTACAAAGCCTTGACCGCCATCGCAGCCTGGTTTTGCTTCATCAACGCGATGTTGTCCGTGATCGCGCTTCTGGCACTCGGCATCGCAACCGGCGCCTTGATGGGGACCGTCAACGATGTCGAATCCGGGAAGCTGTGGTTCTACCGCCACGGGCAGTCATTCCTTATCGGCGCGGTCTTCTTCGCCCTCTTCCTGTACGCTGTCCAGGTACGGAAGTCCTTGGAGTGAGAAACGGAGAACTTATGGACAACCAGCGTACTGAACGCTACCGTCAGGCCGAACGCGCCTTGTGGGCGCATTATGGCGTGACCCCGCGTGAGCGTTTCCTCGACTTGGCAAAGCCCGCGGTTTGGGTGCGGGTCCAGGAGGTGGGCGAGGGTAGCCCGCTGCTTTTCATCCACGGCGGCCCGAACGCGGGCAGCACCTGGGCGCCGCTCGCGGCGCGGCTGCGCGATTTTCGCTGCATCCTTCTCGATCGGCCGGGCAGCGGGCTTTCGGAGGTGCTTGATCTGCGCGTGCCATCGCTTCGCAGCCTGTTGGTCGATACGATCGTCTCGGTCATAGACGCGCTGGAATTGCCCAGAGTAGACCTGATCGTCAGTTCGTTCGGCGGGTACCTTGGGCTGGAACTGGCGCGCACGCATCCAGAGCGGGTCGGCCGCATGATTCAACTGGGATGTCCGGCTTTTCTACCCGGGATGAAGATCCCCGTCTTCATGCGTCTGCTCACCATTCCACCGATTGCCCGCCTGATGGGCAAGCAAAAGCCGACCGTTGCTGCTTCCAAGAACATCCTGCGCCAGATCGGTCATGGGGCTTCTCTGGATGCCAACCGCATTCCGGATGTGTTTCTGGAATGGTATACGGCATTGCAGGCTTACACCGACACCATGGCCAACGAGGTCAGTGGCATTCAACAGGCGATGACCTGGCGCGGCCCACGGCCGCAGTCCATCCTCACGTGGGAGCAATTGCGGCAAATAAGGACGCCGACCACGTTTTTCTGGGGCAGCGAGGACGCCTTTGGCGACGTTGCCCTGGCACAACGGGTTGTGGGGACCATGCCATATGCCACCCTGGAGGTGCTGCCCGGCGGTGGCCATCTGCCCTGGCTGGATGACCCAGACGGCGCCGCTCGTCACGCACGCGCCTTCCTGCAAATGCCCGTCGAGTCCCTGTTCGAGGCCATCTCCATCCTGAGGGTTTAGCTCAAGGCCAGCCTGTCAAGGCCGAGGAAACCATGGGGAGAGACGCAGTGAGAAGTTGGCCCAGGAGATCATCATGCTGCAAATGGAACAACAGCGCACCCGAGCAATCACCAGCCTGAGCGCGACAGAACTGGCCGAGAAGGTCCGCGCTGGCGAACTCTCTGCCGTGGAGGTGATCGAAGCACACATCCAACGCATCGAGGAAGTAAACGGCGTTCTGAACGCGGTCGTCATCCCCTTGTTCGACCAGGCCCGCGCCGCGGCCGCCGAGGCCGACGCCAAGCGGGCTCGCGGCGAGCCGCTTGGCCGGCTGCACGGCGTCCCCGTGACCATCAAGGAACAATACCGGATAGCCGGGACGCAGGTCACCCTGGGCGCGCTGAACAAGATCGGTAACGTGTATCACGACGAGGGACCACTGGTGTCCAAGCTGCGGGAGGAGGGGGCCATCATCCTGGGCAAGACGAACATCATTCAGACGCTGTCCAATTTCGAGAGCGACAACCGGGTTTACGGGCGTTCCAACAACCCCTGGAACCTGAAGCGCACCCCCGGAGGCAGCAGCGGCGGCGAGGGCGCGATCATCGCAGCCGGCGGCTCCCCCCTGGGGTTGGCCGGAGATTACGGCGGCAGCACCCGCATCCCGGCCCATTTCTGCGGCGTGCAGGGGTTCAAGCCCACCAGTTGGCGGCTCTCCAACGCCGATTTCCCGCCTGATCTGCTCACCGGGGGACAGGAGACCGTCATCCCGCAGCCCGGCCCCATCGCCCGCACCGTGGCCGACCTGCAGCTAGCGATGGCGATCTTCGCCGAGACGTCCCTCGAGACCACGTTCGACATGGTCCCCCCTGTCCCCTGGCCCGATCCGGCGAAGGTGGACGTGAGTACTCTGCACATCGGCTATTACACCGACAACGGGTACTTCCCGGCCTCGCCCGCGCTGCGCCGCGCGGTGGAGGAGGCCGCCGAGGCCCTACGGGCGATGGGCGCGATCGTTGCCCCCTTCACCCCACCCGACGCCGCCGAGGCGATTCGGATCTTCCTGGGTTCGGCCTCGGCCGGGGGCGGTGCGGACTTCAAGCAATTGCTGGGGGATGAGAAACCGATTCCACAGATGCAGAACATGTTCCGGAGCATGTCCACCCCGGCGTTGGTGATGCGGTTTCTGCCCAAGATCATGGGCGCTCGCGGCCAGAATTACGTGGCACATATGATCGAGTGTATGGGTGCCCGCTCCACGCAGGCATACTGGGAGATCGTGGAAGCACGCACCGCGTACCGGGCGCAATTCGTCCGCTCGCTGGAGGAGGGCGGCTTTGATGCGATTCTCTGTCCTCCGTGTGCGCTGCCGGCCATCATCCACGGTACCAGCGGCGATCTCTTCCCGGCGATGAGCTACGGCCTGCCCTATAACGTGATCGGCGCGCCGGCGGGCGTGGTCGCCGCGACGCGAGTGCGCCCCGGCGAGGAGAGCGACCGTCCTGTGGGACGCGATCTGGTAGAGATCACGGCTCAGCAGGTGGAGCAGGACAGCGCGGGTTTGCCGGTAGGCGTGCAGGTGGTCGCCCGCCATTGGCGAGAGGACATCGCGCTGGCCGTGATGGCCGCGCTGGAGGCGCACTTCCGGACGCGGCCCGATTACCCGACTTTGATATAGGTCGCCTTGTGGGGGTGTGATCTCCCTGCCTGGTGAAGGAGAGAGGGAAGATGCCGATCCATCCTGTTTGGGTGGAAAGAGTGATGCTTAAAGCGGGCGCGTTCCCCGCGCCGTTGCTGGATGGGTTCATCTACTGGATGGCCAGCAAGGCCTTGTTGGTCGCCAACGATCTGGGCGTGTTTGATGTGTTGGAGATGGGCCCCCTTTCCGCCTCGGAGCTGGCCGAGGCGGTGGAGGCCAGCGAGAAGGGCGTGCGTGTGCTGTTGGAGGTGTTGGATTCGCTGGGCTATGTGGCTCGCAGCGACGGGCGGTATGCGAACACCAAGATGGCCTCCAGGTGGCTGGCCCGGCGATCTCCCGATACCCTGGCTCACTCCCTGACGTTCTTCCACGAGTTCTGGCAGCGAGCGGAATACACGGAGGAGGCCATCCGCAGAGGGGCGCCTCCCATCAGCGCCTGGGAGTGGATGGCTCAGCGCCCTGGGACCTATCGACACGCCCAACTCCATTGGCGCAGCCTCGCCCGAATGGGGGGCAAGGAGATCGTCTCCAAGGTCAGGTTGCCCGCCGGGGCCAGGCGGCTACTTGATCTGGGCGGCGGGCATGGCCTGTACGCGATCCAGTTCTGCCGGTCCTATCCCGAGCTGTCGGCGGTGATCTTCGATTGGGCTGAGGGCATCGATATGGCGGAGGAGACCATCGCCGAGGAGGGGATGGGAGACCGGGTGGGCGTTCAGGTGGGCGATTTCTTCTCCGATTACATCGGTGATGGCTATGACGTGATCCTGATGTTCAACCTCATCCATAGCAATAGCGGCGTCGAGAACACGGCTTTGCTGGAGAAGGTCTTCCACGCCCTGAACCCGAATGGCCTGGTCGTCATCTACGATGCCATCCTGGACAAACGGTCTTCTGGGATTTCCGGTGTGCTCGCCTCGCTGTTGGGGCTGAACCTTCTGGTGGAAGGAGGGGGGCAGGCCTATCATTTCGAGGACGTGAGCGGTTGGCTGGCGCAGGCCGGCTTCGTCGATCGCCGGCGGATTCGCCTGATGAGGGCGCGAGGATTTGCCTTGATCCTGGGCACGAAGCCGCCGGCGGGTTGAGGGATATGGTTTGGAGGATCGAGAAGGGGAAGTGGATATCGAGGATTCGACGCTACAGGATTGATCGCCGGCGAATGGCCGGCGACGTTTTGGACGGAATGTCATACCGGTGTTAAGATGGGATATCTCTCCCGCAGGGTGCCGATGGGTAGGTGACGCGTGCGTCACCCCGTCCCGGTGCTCTGGATCAATCGCTTGAAAATGCAGACCATGGTGATGGGGTCCACCATCAACCGCCGACAGGCTGATGACTCCTACAACCATCTGGATCGATTGTAGGAGTCATTTGTATGAATCGGATACTTTGGGTAGGCTTGGGCGGGTTCGTCGGAGCGGTCCTTCGATACGGTGTGAGTGGCTGGGTTCAGAAGTGGAGCGGAAGCGTGAACTTCCCCCATGGGACGCTGGCCGTCAACCTTCTCGGCTGCCTGATGATCGGCTTGCTCTCGCAGCTCACAGAGAGCCGCAGCGTCTTCACCAGCGAAACCCGGCTGTTCGTCTTCATCGGCGTTCTGGGGGCTTTCACGACCTTCTCTACCTTCAGCAATGAGACGATGAACTTGCTGCTGGATGGCGAGGATCTCTTCGCCCTCTCCAATATGGCGGCGCAGCTGGGCGGGGGATTGGGCATGGTGTGGCTGGGGCGCGTGCTGGTCCGGCTCATGTGGAGGTAAGAGGATGACACTCTCCGAGGAAGGGTATCTGCTGCGCATTTTCATCGGCGAGAGCGATAAGTGCGAGGGCAAGCCGCTGTACGAATGGATCGTTTTACGGGCACGCGAGCAAGGGCTGGCCGGGGCGACGGTGTTGCGGGGGATGATGGGGTTCGGCCCGAGCAGCCGGGTATACACCAGCAAGATACTGCGGCTGTCGGAAGACCTGCCGATCGTCGTGGAGATCGTCGACTCCAGGGATAAGCTGGAATCATTCCTGGTGACGATCGACGAGGTCGTTCGGGAGGGGCTGGTCACCCTGGAAAAGGCGCAGGTTCGCATCTATCGAGGGAGGGAGTAGCAGGGCAGGACGCCCATGCACGGACGTCCTGCCCTGTGTGTCGCCAAGTCATGCCCTCTGTTGTCGGCGATCACATCTCCAGACGGAAGGTGCGGATCTGGAAGGGGCGGATGGGGAAGGCAAACCGGTTCCCCTCGGACGGTTGCGGTCCCTCCGGCTCCTCCACCAGGTTACTGGCGGTGACGCCTCGCAGTTCGCTCAGTGTCGTGATCGTCACCTGCCCCCGGCCGCCATTCGGCTCGTACAGGCGCATGATCCATCCCTGGCCGTCGTCGGCCGGCTTCAGCGTCTCCAGCACGGCCGGGCCGTTCACCTGCACGAAGCTCTGTGCCGCCGGGAGGGATCCATCCCCCTGGCCGGCGGGCAGACACACCAGCGGCACGTTCAGCTCCCATCCTCGCCGCACGGTCTCCCCCTGGCGCCAGTCCCCGCCGTGAGGCCACAACGAGTAGACGAACTCGTGATGGCCGCGGTCGGCGTTGGGATCGGGCCATTCGGGGCCGCGCAGCAGCGTCAGCCGGAGCACGTTGCCCTTCACGTCGTAGCCATACTTGCAGTCGTTGAGCAGGCTGACCCCGTATCCCGCCTCGGATAGATCGGCCCAGCGGTACGCGGCGACCTCGAACTTCTCCTGGTCCCAGGACGTGTTGCGATGGGTGGGCCGCTGCAGGGCGCCGAATTGGATCTCGAACGTGGCCTGGTCGGCCAGCACCTCCACCGGGAACGCGGCCTTGAGCATCACCTGCCGCTCCTGCCAGTCCGCCCGGGTGACGAAATCGATGCGGGGCATCGCGTCGTAGAGGACGATGTCCTGCTCGATGCGGCTGTCTCGGTGGTGGCGGATGACCCGGATGCTCCCCCGCACGGGGCCCGTCTCCACGACCTCTACGGTGCACTCCCCTTCGAAGGGATACTCGCGACGCTCGAACGTCGCGTGCACATTCCACGCCGCCTCCCGCTCCGGCCCATCCTGGAAGAGCTGCAGGCGATTAGCGACCTGGCCCGACGGGATCACCTCTCGTTGATGTCGCTTGTCGTACAGTCGGGTGATCTCTCCCACGTCGTTGAGCTCTATGATGAAGAACTGGTTCTCCACCCGTTGTGGCGTGACGACCAGGCTGGTCTCGGGCTCCCCATCGGCGGGGCGCAGCGTGAGGGTCGTGTATCCCACGGGAGGCACCTCCGGCGGGGCGAACACGATCTCCGCCTGTCCGTCGCGTTGGGCGATGACCTGAACTGAGGCGGCCCGTCCCTGCGGGTCGACGAGCTCCACGGGACCTGTGGGGGCCGGGATCGTGGCGGTGGCCACATCATTGCGGGCCCAGGACAGGCTGTTGAAGACCAGCAGGTCGGCCGTCGGGGCGCGGTGGGCGATGGCTTGCAGGGCCGCGTCGCGCACGGCGCGAGCAGTCCGCTCGATGCGGGCGTAGTCTCGGACGGCCTCCTCGTACACCTGGCCGATGGAGGAGCCCGGCAGGATGTCGTGGAATTGCAGGAGCAACAGGTTCTCCCAGGCGTCGTGCAGCGGCGACATGTCGATCGCGTCGTCCACCCATTGGGCGAGCACGCCGGCGATCTCCGCCTCGCGAAGCAGGAGTTCGTTCTTGCGGTTGCCTCGCTTGGTGGCGGCCTGCGAGGTATACGTGCCGCGATGGGTCTCCAGGTACAGCTCGCCGTGCCAGACGGGCAGCTCGGGCGCGGCCGCCCGGACGCGATCGAAGTATGCCTCCTCCAGGCCCTGGTGGCAGGCGGGCAGCCCCGGATAGCGCTCGAGCCGGTCGGCGTACTCTAGCATCTCCTCGGTGGGGCCGCCACCCCCATCGCCGAAGCCGAAGGGGAAGAGGATCTCGTCGTAGATGGCCTTCTCGTGGAAGTGCTCCCACGCCAGGGCCAGCTCCTCCGGCGTGGGGTTCCCGTTGTAGCCGCGCTTGAGCCGGGGGATGTGGGCCAGGACGCGGGTGCCGTCGATCCCCTCCCACCAGAAGAGATGGTAGGGGAATGGATTGCGCGCCTGCCAGTGGAGCTTGTTGGTGTAGAAGGAGGTCAGCCCGCAGCCGTTCAGGATCTGAGGTAGGTTGCCGGGATATCCGAAGACGTCGGGCAGCCAGCATACGCGGGGCCGGGTCCCGAATTCCTCTCGGAAGAAGCGCAGGCCGTGCAAGATCTGGCGGATCAGCGCCTCGCCGGAGGAGATGTTGCAGTCGGCCTCGACCCACATGCCGCCGGTGGTCTCCCATCGCCCCTCCCGCACCCAGCGCTTGATCTCCTCGTACAGCGCCGGGTAGTACTTCTTGGTGTAGGCGTACAATTGGGGCTGGCTACAGGAGAACCGGTAGCGGGGGTATTGCTCCAGTAGACGGCAGGCGGTGCTGAAGGTGCGTCCGCACTTGCGGATCGTCTCCCGGATCGGCCACAGCCAGGCGGTGTCGATGTGGGAGTGGCCGGTGAGGAAGATGCGGCCTCCCTCGGGATCGGGGGCGATCCCCTCGAGCCGATCCTTCAGGATGCGCCGCGCCTCCATCACCTCCCGGCGGAACCGATCCTGGGGCAGCGTGAGATCGATGGCCAGGAGCGCGTCCTCCAGGGCATCGGCGATCCGTTGCCGGCGCCGCTCGTCTCGCACGGCCTGGGACGCGTCCCAGGCGAGGCGCAGGTCATACCACGCGGCCTCGATCTCGGCGTCCACCTGTTCCAGGCGGATCTGGCGTAATCGAGCCTTTTCGCTTGCCAGCTCCGGCAGGCACATCACATGGGGGATCGCGATGAACTCGGCCTCCAGGTGCAGCGTTCCCGCGTGGGGAACACGCACACGAGAGTGATTGGCATCGATGCCCGCATATGGTCGCCCATCGATGCTGAGCAGACCTTCCAATCCCTCGCCGTCGAAGACCAGGAACAGTTGCTCCAGTGGGACATCAGTTGGCGGGGTGACCTGGGCGCGCAGGAAGACGGTCTTCCCGGCGGGCCACCATCCCTCGCCGTCCACCTGAACCCAATCCCCCTCGTAGCGATACTCGTTGGGAGCCAGGTGGTCGGCGAGACGCGCCTGGTAGGGAGCGATGGGCCAGCTTTGCACGATGGCCCGGCGATGTAGGATGTCCAGCTTCATACGAATGATGCGCGGATCCATGGATACTCCCTCCGATACGTTCGGTTCGTTGCTCGCCCGTTTGCTCGCTGGAAGGAAATATAGCATGTTCGGGCTTTGCTGTCGAGGATGGAGTCGGATAGAGGGATTGCGGGCGCTGTGATGGAAAGAAGAAGGCCAGCGCGAATGCCCTCCGCGCTGGCCTGAAATCCTTCCTCATCTCGGCGTCGTGCCCGGCCACTGTGCCGGCGCTATCTCATCATCATCTCCACAAAGATCTTGCTCAGGTCGGTCAGGGTTCGCCCCTCTTCATCGGCGATGACTCGGCGGGCCGGTGGCCGCTCGCGATAGGTCGGGGTCCGCTGGCACAGGCGGTCCTCAAAGGTGGGGACCAGGTGATTCTCCAGGAACACGCCGGTCGGGATGCGGTCGCCCCACTCATGTGCCTTCTCGATGTAGTAACAGATCTTCTCATACAGGTAGCTTTCATCCGCGTCCTGCGGGACGAGGGGATCGTATCCCTCTTCCGCCACGTCGTAGATGCGGGAGTGTCCCAGGTCCTTGCCGGCGAACCAATCCCGGGTGTGGAGGTTGTTGTATGTTGGGCACGGCTGGATCACCTCGAGGTAGGCCAGCCCGGGATGGTTGATGGCCCTCTGGATGAGGTCGACCAGCTGGCGGATGTTATAGGCGTATCCCCGCCCGATCCATGTGAACCCGGAGGCCAGCGCCAGCAACAGCGAGTTCACCTGCCCTTGCATGTTCGGCTCCGGCAGGCTCTTGGTCTGCAGCCCCAGGGGAAGCGTGGGGGAGGCCTGACCTTTGGTCAGGCCGTAGACCTCGTTGTTGTAGAGGATGTACGTCAGATCGACGTTTCGGCGGCCGGAGTTCACGAAATGTCCCGCGCCGATGGCGAACCCATCGCCGTCGCCGCCGACGGCGATGACGGTGAGTTCCGGGTTGGCCAGCTTGGTCCCCATCGCGTAGGGGAGCACACGGCCGTGTAGCGTGTGCACGCCATACGCGTTGACGTGATATTGCGTCTTGCCGGAGCAGCCGATGCCGCCGAAGATGGCCACCTTATGAGGGGTCAGGCCGAGCTTGGCCAGGGCCTGCTGCAGGGCGTTCAGGATCCCGTAATCTCCACAGCCAGGGCACCAATCGATCGGTTCCTCTACCTGGTAATCTTTCGCTGTGATCTTCGTCATGGTCATCGTTGCCATGTTCGTTCCACCACCTTTCACTCACTCGTATGGATTGCGCAGGACGATCCGCCGCTCGGCGGTGCCTTCGTGGATGGTCTTGAGGGCCCAATAGACCTCCTGGCCGGACATGGGGCGACCGTTGTATTTCAGGATCAGGTGATCACTGGCACGCCCGGTGTGCGCCCGCAGGAGCTCCGCGAACTGCCCGGAGTAGTTGGACTCGACGGCGACCAGGGGGGAGGCGTCCTCGATTAGGGGGGCGATCGCCTCCGTCGGGAAGGGCCACAGCAGATGGACCTGCACCAGCCGCGCGGAGATCCCATCTGCCTTAAGCCGATCCAGGGCCTCCAGGATGCTGCCCTTGTTCGAGCCCCAGCTCACGATGGTGAAGGCGGCGTCCACATCGCCGTATACCTTGAGCTTCTCCTCCTGGGGGATCTCCCGGGCGACCAGCTCCAACTTGCGCATCCGCTTTTCCATCATCTGCTCGCGGATCACCGGATCCTCCGTGACCCGCCCGTATACGGTGTGCTCGCCGCCCGTGAGCCAGTGGATGCCGCCCGGCTGTCCCGGGAACGCGCGCGGGGAGATCCCCGATTCGGTGATGGCGAAGCGCGGGTAGTGTTTGCGGCCGTTGTCCTCGGTGGTGGGCGTGTAGAACTCCCCTCGCTCAATGCGAATGGTCTCCGTGTCGAAGGGGCGCACCGTCTGCGTGGTGCTGGCCATCGCCTTGTCGACCAGGTGGATCACGGGCATCTGATAGCGCTCGGCGTAGTTGAACGCGTGGATCGTGTCGTAGAAGGCTTCCACGATGTCGCCGGAGGCCAGGACGATGCGGGGGAATTCGCCGTGGCCGGCGTGGATGGCGAGCATCAGGTCGCCCTGCTCGCTGCGGGTGGGCAGGCCCGTAGAGGGGCCGCCGCGCTGGTAGAGGGTGATCACCAGGGGCACCTCGTTGATGCCCGCCCAGCCCAGGCCTTCGACCATCAAGGAGAAGCCGGGGCCGGAGGTCGCCGTGGCTGTTCGGGCGCCGGTCAGGGCCGCGCCGGAGGCCATCGCGATGGCGGAGAGCTCATCCTCCGTCTGCACGATGACGGCCAGCCCGTCCTTGCCATTGCGCAGGGGGAAGTTGGCGTGCGCCTCCAGGAAGACGCTCTCGTCCGTTGCGGGGCTGATGGGATAGTAAGTCTGGAAGGTCAATCCGGCGGCCAGCTTGCCCAAAGCCACGGCCTGGTGGCCGTTGATGAGCAGACGGTGCTCATTGATGTCCATGGGCACCAGGCGAAAGTCAAGATCGTGGGTGTCGAAGCGCTCGTGGACGAACTCGTAGGCCAGCTCCACCGCCTGTACGTTCATGTCGATGATCTTGGCCCGGCCCGGGAAGGTCTTCTCCAGCGCTTTGGCCAGGTAGTCGGAGGGGTAGTCCAGCAGGGCGCAGGAGATGGCCACCGCGATGGTGTTCAGCGTGCGATCCGCGATCGCCTTGGGGACCTCGAGCTTCTTGGCCAGGGCGCTGGTGATCTCGTCGTAGGACACCGCATAGGTCTGCACACCCCGTCGGCGGGCGTCCTCCAGAAGGCCGCCCGTGGTGGGGGGCAGGTCCCTTTCCTCCAGATAGGCGCTCAGATCGTTCCGCAGACGCTCTCCCAGGAACGGGATCCGGTTCAACGGTGTATCCGCATGGCTGGCGTTGTAGACGATGCCGCCGCCGTGCACGACGGCAATGGCGTGGCGAGCCAGACTCTCCGCCTCAAAGGTCGTCAGCAGGTCCGCCGTCTCACGATGACAGGTAACCGGATAATGAGCCACGCGTACGTCGTAGTAGCTGTGGCGTCCTTTGATATTGGAGTAATACTCTCTTCGGCCATAGAGATGGAGTCCCCCGATGGCGCAGGCACGGGAGAAGATCCCCGCTGCCGTGTCTACGCCACTTCCCTGGGGGCCTCCCACCCGCCAGGCCAGCTCTTGTTGCTGTTTGCTCACAGATACCTCCTTAGGACTGAAGTAGTGGGTATGACCGCGTCATTAGAAAGACGAGGCGGTCGGGACGAGTCGAATGGGATGTGAAGCCGGACATGATCCATAAACCAAAGCTCCTGCCTCCCCTCGACCCCCGCGGCGCCAGGGGATCGAGCGAGTGCTTGCTAGGGTGAAAACACCAGGGCAGACAAGCCGATGCGTGGAAGATGATGTCCCCGTGGATAAGCAGCGGATGGCTCCCCTGTGCCCTTCGGATCTTACCGTGATAATCAATCGATAACTCCACTTCTGAGGTGGTCGATTCCGTCTGGTCGAGCCTGACCTAACGGCTCTTCCGGCGTCATGGATGCGTCCACCTTCTTTGATGCGCCTGACCCGCGGGGCGTTGCATCGATTCGATGTGAGGAGCACGAGTGAACGGGACCCCCGCGCGATGAGGGAGCAGATGGGGATGCATGTCTGGGTCGCTTGGGGCTCGGAGATGTCGATGGTAGCCGCCGCTCTGGAGGGATCGGGCGGGAGCTACCATCGACTTCCTGAAAATGGGGATCCTCACACGTCGATGGTGGTCGCCCCGATGGAGTGCTAGGGGAGCTTGTAGGCGCCGTCGGGGATAGGGATTTGGGACGTCATGGGGGAATAGCAGCGTGGTCCGATGCTGGCGTCGGAGATCGCGTAGGCGAGAGCGTGTGCCTTTCTCGGAGGGCGGTAGGGAATCGAAAGCGGATGGTTGTGGATTCAAAGGGAACGGTCTCGCATCTCCGACCATGCTGTTTGTTGCCTTCGCATTTGCGCTCGTGATATCGTCGGAATCGGATCAAGCATTGGGTGGGAGAGATCTCCTGATCCCTACACTCAACCTTCCCTCTCGACGGCGACCGGGTCTGTAAACTCCGTTCCCTATTCGGAGCGAGATTTGGGGAGATGGTCGTCAGAACGCGCTCTCAGACCCAGGCTCTCCTTTCCTCTCATAATTCTGCCTTAATTCGGCCGGTCGCGCAAGAATCACGGAGGCTACGGTCAGGTTTTTTCAAAGTCAGTGCTGGGGTAGTCTCCCTCATGGGTGTTGCCGGGGCAGGGGCGATTCATGAATCGCCTGCCCACGGGTAGGCGGCAGCAGATAAATCCTCCCGTCTGGGAAAAGGCCCTCAGGAGGCACCATTCATGCAGCGCTGCTCACAAAATGGCCTCCTGTGAACGCGCCAACACGAGAGGGGACAAAATTCTAATCGTGGAGGGGGGCTCAACTTTATGAAACTCGTAACATTCTTTTATTGACACTATCTGCTTTTTGTGGTATGATTTATTTGCCAACTTGGTTTAGAGGCCGTATCGCTCCGCGGTGGTAAACCGTTTGCCTCTTTGTAGAAGGATTGCAGAAACGGAGAGACCCGGAGGAAGCCCCCAATGCTCACGGCTGCGCTCGTGATTCTCGCACTGCTGATGTGGCTGGTAGTGCAGACCGTCAAGGGATGGTGAGTTCATCGTCGAGCTCTCTTTCCTAGCTGGCAAAGATACGCCCACTGCATCGCCCAGAGATCGCCCTCTTCACGTTATCGAGTGGCCATGACCGGCTGAAAGCAAGGTCCCCTAAAGTCGGGGGTGGCTTTCTCGTCCTCTCTAGAAACCGAGTGTTCTTGGGAGACGTGTGGCACGTCTCCTCCTTCCCGCCTCCCTTCTCAATATCCGCGAGTGTTTGATCCCGTTTCGTATGATAACGTCCTGGCGCGACAGCGCCATATTTCGCGTCGATCGCGACGGGAAATAGGCCTCCGCTTCGGAGGCCGGAGATGTGTAGATGCGGGGGAAGCTCGCGCCGTTCGGTCGTATTCCGTCACCCCGTAGCGCTGGCATCTTCCATGGCCAACGTGCGCAGGAAGGCCTCCGCCTCCTCCTGGGACATGAGGGCCGAGATGTGCAGCGCGAATCCCCGTCCTCCCAGCTCACGCACGATGGTACGGGCCCCCTCCGGGGTCACATATAGCTGGCATAACTTGTCGCCGTCCCGGATCCGTTTCAATAGCGGCAGCCACTCCTCGGGAGGGGGTGCGCCGTCTCCCGGGATCCATTGGATGCCGCGCAGCCGTTCGATGGAGAGGAGCATGTCCAGGTGCGGGATCTGCCCCTTACCGTCGAGGTGGTAGAAGCCGTGATCCAGCGCATCACAGCATGCGGTGAGATCCGGCAGGACGAAGCGTTCAAACATCTGCGGCGAGATCATGTACGAGAAGTCGCTTTGGAGCATGTAGCATCGTCCGGGGGACCAAATGGTCGCCCAGGGGGTGGTTCCACGCCCTGCCCGGCGGATGATCTCGTACAGCTCGTCGTAATAGCGGAGCCAGAGCTGGGTGATCTCGCCTACCAGCCGCTCCACCTCCTCCGGGGCGTCGATGAGGTCGACCAGGAGCTGCTGCGTGGTGCGCAAGGAGGCCAGCACGTCCAGATTGCCGCCCAGGTCGGTGTGGGCCACGGATACCTGATCGCCCCAACGCTCCACGGCGAGTCGCGTCAGCTCTCGCACGCGCCGCCACCAGACGTTATCGGGATCGTATCGGATGCGGATCTCATCCAGGGGGAGAGGGTCGGTCCGTTCGAACCAGACGGTCTCGGTCGTGGAGTGGACCCTGGACCCCAGGAATCCGGCCAGGATCCCCGGGCCGAAGTTCGGCCACCATTTGGGCCAGGCGTCGCCGTAGAAGCGCCGAGCCTCCAGATGGGTCTGGTAGAGGTCGAGCACCTGATCGGCGGGCATGTCGAGGGGATAGTTGCTGGTGAAGTGATGGACCTCCGGTAAGGGGGCATCCCCTGGCGATTCTACCCCCTCGATGATGACCAGGGGGCGATCCAGCTCGCCGGCCCACCAGGCCGACCAATCCCGCTCCACACGTTCCCAGTCCTCTTGTGTGAAGTGCACCTGAATACTCATGGGGGATTGCGCTCCTTCTATCAGGGTTGCTTTATTGTGACATAGTGAGGGGGATTGTCAAGGTGGTGGCGCTGCCGGGCAGGGCTTTTCACAGCTCAAACACCTGCCCCTGAAATCCTGCCGTAGGGGCGCCCCTTGTGGGTGCCTGAGGCAGCCACTTCTGCTGTGGGGAGGCTCGGAGGGGCGGAGCCCCTTCGGAGAAAGTCCTTCTTTTGACTTCGACCTGCCTGGCCTCGGCCTGGGCCCTTCGGGAAGGGCCGGGATTTGAAAAGCCCCGGCTGTCAGGGGACTCGGAGGGGCGCCAGCCCTGAAGAGGACATCCTTTTAGCCTTTCTCTACTCCGTAGGGTTGGGTGCCGTAGGTCAGGCAGGGAATACGGCGCCGCCGTGCTCCAACAACACGATGGCCAGGAAAGCAAGGCCTTCCATACCATCCCTTCCAAGCGGAATCGCTCTTGCGCACGGGGTGAAGCGAGCGGGCCCCTCCTGATTCCAGGAGGGGCCCGTTGATGTGCGATCCTCTGCGGCTTGTCGTCGCTAGAAGCCGATGCCGTCTCGCATGACGAGCGGCAGCCAGAGCTTATAGAGCGCTGGCGTCGGTGTGCTCGTCGGTGTTGCGGTGGGCGTCGGCGTTGGCGTGTTCGTCGGCGTTGGCGTGTTCGTTGGCGTCGGTGTGTTCGTCGGCGTCGGCGTATTCGTCGGCGTCGCAGTCGGCGTTGGCGTTGGTGTGAACGCCTGCTCGCCGAAGTCTACGACGTGCGTCTGGCCGGCGATGACCGAGACGGACACGATATCCGGGCTGGTGCTGGCGTACCCGGCCGGCTGCTGCTCCTCAACCGTGTAGTCGCCGGGCCACACCGGGGAGAACTCATACCAGCCGGATGGGAAGGTTGTGTGAACCGTCTGGACGATGGTACTCCCCTGCTTAAGATACACCGTGACGCCAGAGATTCCAGTGGTCTCCTCATCGGGCGGCCACGGGTTGCGATGCCCGTCTCCATCCTTGTCGATGAACACATAGCCGACCACCTGCCCCGTGCCGGGGGCCTCATCGGCGCCGATATCGAAGCCGCTGCCCCGGGGCCGGCTGTCTCCGTCGATGTCCGTGGTCACGCCGACATCGATCCCCTGATCCATGGCGGTCGAGTTGGGGCCGATGTGGTAGTCCCAGTTGGGCGGGTCGATGAAGTCGGGTGTGCCGAGGAGATTGTTCGTCGTTGTGATCGTGGTCCCCGCATCGGCTATGGCGTAGGTGGGATACCACAGCGTATAGTCGGCCAGGACGGCCACGGTGTCGGTGACCGTGGTGCTGATCCCGATCGTGTGCCCGGAGAGGATGGTATTCGTCATGTTCACCGTGGTGTACGGGCCGGCGACCAGGCCGGTCTCGTTGTTGTCGGCGATCGTGTTGTGGCGCAGCCTCGCCTGAAGAGGCGTCCCTTGCAGATCGGCGGTGCCCTCCAGGTAGATGCCATCTCCCTGTCCGGACGAGGGGCTGGCGAGATTGCCCGCGATGATGTTGTTGTCCATGTCCAGTGTGCTTCTCGAGGCGTACAGGCCACCGCCTTCGCCCGCGGCGCTAGGGCTGGCCGTGTTGCTGATGATGGTATTCGCCTGCAGGGATACGGTGCTCTCATCGAAGGATAAGCCGCCGCCTTCAGGCACCATCTCCTTGCCCGCTGTATTCCCCCGCACCATGTTCTCTCGCATGGTCACAGAGCTGGACTGGGCGTGCACCCCGCCCCCGTGTCCTCCGCTATTGTCACTTGCGGTGTTGTTTCGGATGGTGTTGTTCCACAGATAGGTGGTATTGCTATACACCGCGATGCCACCGCCCCAGCCGGTTCCCAGAGTGCTGGCGGTGTTGGCCTCGACCACGCTGCCGTACATCCTCAGGTTGCTCGCGTAGGCGTATACGCCGCCCCCAAATCCCACGGTGTTCGTGGTGGTTGCGGTGTTGCTGATGATGACGCAGTTGGTGATGGTAGTGGTGCCTGGGGTTTCCGGATTGCCTACGATGTAGACGCCGCCACCGGCGTCATTGGTTGTCGGCGCGGAGCCAAAGCCGGTTGCGTTTCCTCCGGTGATCCGGAGCCCTTCGATCGTGGGGGTGATGCTCCCGCTGATCACAAAGACGCGGCCGAGCCCTTTCGCGTCCAGGGTGGTGAGGTTGGGATCGGACGATGGGGTCCCGGTGAAGTCGGCGCTGTAGCCACCTTGGATCAGCACCGTCTTGGTGATGTAGACGATCTGGGTGATACCGTTGCGCGCGTGCACATCCGTGTAGACGCCGGTGGCGACACGGATCTCGTCGTCGAAACCGGCCACATCTACTGCATGCTGGATGGTGGCACAGGGGGTTGCGCTATTCGTGCAGTCGTTGCTCGCATCGCTGCCTGTGGGGGCTACGTACCGGATGGCGCCGGTGCCAGCGGCCGCTTGAACGGAGGATGGACCGGTGGCAAATAGCATGAGTAGTGCCAGCAATAACATGGTCAGGGCGAAGGCCCCTACAGACAGGGCGATGCGGTGGCGTGCATGGGAGAGTGAGATGTTCATTAGAGATCGCCTCCTTTCTGATTACCCAAGCGATGGGGGTGAATTCTCTGGATTTAGCCTCGACATGGGGAGACGCGATACAAGATCGCTTAGCCTTGAGAGAGATGTAGAGAGTCGAGCTTGTGTGCTTGCACAAGAGGATGAACGAATTGACTCGCCTGGCAGGTTACGAAGCGCGTGGCTTCGGAGGAGCCTCCTTCCGACCAGGAGTGTAACACATACAATCTGAGGTGTCAATCGTCCCTCCTTACCTACTGTTGGGATGAATATCTCCCATCGCCCCGAGGAATGGCATCCCGACCGGTGATGCCGGCGCGCAGCAGCTCATAAGGATCAAACGTTCGAGGGACGGAAAGGATATCGCTTTTCGGCTGCAAGCGCCTCCTTTGTCGTCGTGGCTCAACGTCGCCGCGCGGCGAAGTCGGGGACGGGCACTGGAGCGCCACCGCGTCGCACCGATTCCTGAGAGAGCGGGATGACGGCGCTCCAGGTCACGGCGTCGTATACGTCGATGGGGGGCGGGATGTCGTTCCGGATGGCCTCGACGAAATCGAGCAGCACGAAGAAGTCACCGCCGCCGTGACCGGCACCCGTGGCCCTCTCCCCCCACTGTCGCCAGGCCTCGTCCTCGTAGCGCTCCGCGTATGTCCATAAGGAACTCCAGGTCGCCTCGCCCCTCTCGGGGTCGGGTGGGCTGGCCCCCCGGTCGTGCCCATCGATCCAGACCAGGGGGCGCTCCCCGTCGTAGCGCGGGGAGACGTACGCGCCTCGAGTGCCCTGCAGCACGTAGTGGGTCATGTTGTGTGGGCGGGGGGATACCCAGTCCACGCGCAGCACGATCAGCGCCCCTCGTTCGGTCTGGATCACCGTCGTGGCGGAGTCTCCATGTTGGAAGTATCCGGGCCGCGCGGCGGGGTGA
This sequence comes from Chloroflexota bacterium, assembly GCA_013152435.1. Lineage (NCBI taxonomy): Bacteria > Bacillati > Chloroflexota > Chloroflexota bacterium. Next base: position 24,946 of record JAADGJ010000122.1, read on the forward strand.
TCGGCCCCCAGCCGCTCGGCCGCGTAGCGATGGGCCGCCTCCTCCCTCGTCATCCATGTTGCCAGGCTCACCAGCCGGTCCGTACGGTTGATCCCCAGCCACTGGGCCACCGGCCCCAGCGAGTGTGTGGGGTAGCTGTTGCCGTTCACCTCCCGACGGTAGCGCCCACGCCAGGTCAGCTCCCCGTTCTCATCGAATAGCAGATGGCGGCAGTCATGGATGTAGGCGCCCTCCGCGTAGGTCAGGTCGCCGAAGAGGCCATGGCGCACCATGCTGAGCACCAACCGGTTGGGGCGCGTGTAGCAATAGTTCTCGGCCATCATGTAGACGCGATCGGAGGCCTCCGCCGCCTCGATCAGCGCCCATCCCTCCTCCAGTGTGCAGATGGCGGGCACCTCGCTCAGCACGTGCTTGCCCGCCGCCAACGCCTGGATCGCCTGGGCGGCGTGCAGGGACAGAGGCGTAGCGATGAGCAGGGCGTCGCAGTCGCCCCGATCCAACAGATCCTCAAAACGGGAGAAGGCCTGGATCTCCGGGTCTTGTCTGCGCCAGGTCTTCAGCACCTCGGGATCGGGATCGCATATGGCGGTGAACCTCACCTGATCGCTCAGGTGGGAGGCTGCCTGGCGAAATGCCATCGCCCGGCGGCCGCCGACGGCTCCCATCTTGATCGGCGTCGTGTGGGGCAAGGGAGACCTCCTCTGTTCAGGGATGGGATGGCCGGTCAGGGCCGCGGCGGCCGCGACCCTGACCGCTTTCCGGGAGCGTGTCGTCACTCACATTGCCATGTGTAGTCCGTGCGCAGCCAACAGCGAGGCCCTATCTGCTTGCCGGGCCTGTAGTAGGTGATGCGCCACACGCTGCCCGGCTTCCCGCCACCGATCCGAATCCATCCCAGTCTGCTTCGGGCCTTGTTGCGGATCACCAATCCCTGGTTGGGCTTGCCGCCCAGGGATACGGGGACCAGCCACTCGCCCTGCTTCAGAATGCCCAGATCGCGCAGCTCATCCGCCAGCCAGTCCAGGTCTCGCGTCTCCACACCCGGATCGCATCCGGATTGCCCGGGGAGCCGCAGCGCGATCTCCAGGCGCGTGGGATCGCAGCCGGGGACCCAGTACAGGTCGAAGAAGTCGGCGGCTGTCAGGGCGAACGGCAGCAGGTAGCGCCCGTTCACCCAACCCTGCTTGTTGGCGACGGCATCTCGGACCAGATACCACGGGCTGCCGCTCACGTCCACGGGGCCGTCCAGGATCGTCACGACCCCGTTGGGCGGGATCGTGTAGAATTTCGGGTTGTGCACGCCCGGCCCCGTCCGCATGTTCAACCCGTCCCACGCGCTTACCGGATCGACGCGGGCCAGGCTGCCGATGGGGAACATGCCGCCCATTTCGGCGATGAGGTCCGCCGCTCGGTTGATGGCGATGATCCACAGCGGCGGGGGCTCCGGCTGTAGCGCCAGGTTGGCCTGTCCCACCAGACGATTGGAGCTGTCGAAGGCCACGATGCCGTCGAATTGAAGCGGCGAGGTGGCGTCCATCTCCAGGGCGGCGGCCTCGTCGCCCACGAAGATCCCGCTGATGACGCGGGCGAGCCCGCTGCGAAGGATCGGATCGTTCTTGTCGCGGTAGCCCATGAGCAGGAGCTCATCCCCCGTGCGCACGCTGGTGGCGTCGCCCAGTCGGACGGCGGGCAGGGTGACGGAGGTGAGGGGGCGGTAGTCCGCGTCTCGGGTGATCTGGAGCAGGACCAGATCTGCCGTCAGGTCCACCGAGAGGACCTCGGCGTAGTAGGCGAGATCTGCCAGCTGCTCCGGCGAGGCGCTCCTGTATACGAGCACCTCGGCCCCCAGGGGCGGGGCGCCGATCTGCTCATAGTTGGCCAGGATCAGCCCATCGGATCGGATGATGACGCCCGTGCCGCTGGGCGGGTGCATTCCCGGCCCGGGTATGATCAGGACCAGCGACTTGCTGAGCTGGCGGATGCGCTCCGCCAGGGTGGGTGTGGGGCTGGGCTTCGGTGTGGGCGTCGGCGGCCTGGGGGTTGGCGTGGGCGGGATCGGCGATGGGGTCGGCGTGGGCGTCGGCAATTCATCGTGGAACCAGTGCCAGATCCCGTCTACCTGGGCCAGATGGGCGACCTCGCCTCGCTGCCATTCCTGGCCGTCACTACGGCCCGTGATGGTGTAGGCGATCTCGGCCACGTGGCCGTAGCTGCGGCCGCGATAGATCCATGTGTCCAGATAGCGGACCTCCTCATAGTCGATTCGCAGCACCTCATAGGTTCGGGTGGCTTCCTGATATGCGGCGAACGCTTCCTTTTCGATGACCTGCTTGCTGTGCGGATGGAGGAGATCATAGGCCCGGTCGTAGTCACGCTCGTTGAGCCAGCGATGGATCAGCTTCAGCGTCTCCTCCGGCCCGGGCACCAGGTTGACGGTTACCATCCCCTGCATCAGCGGGTAGACTGATTTGGGCTCGAAGCCGGGGGCGCTGACTTGAAGCTGTTCCTGCTCGGTGGCCCGGACGCGGAAGTATCCCTCGCTGTCGGTGGTGACCGTCTCCAGGCTGGAACGCACCTGGGCGTTGGCCAGGGGGTGCCCCGTGATCGCGTGCCGCACCGTGCCCTCGCTAATCGAGGGAGCGGGCGGCGATGTGGCTGTTGGGGCCGGCGTGGTTGTGGGAGCAACGGTGGGCGGGGGCATGGGAGCACATGCGACGACGAGAAGCAGCACGCAGATGAGGGGGAGCCACCGTTGGGCGGGAGAAGAAAGCCCTGTCATGGTTGCACCTCCTTTGTTCGACCACCGGGCGGAACCGCCTCGGCAGCGCGAGAAGACGCAAAATGTTGAGGGGGCAAGTATGTGCTCATAAGTATAACACACTCTCGTTGATCGAGCGCCTATTTGGCCGGAGATGATCTTTCAAGATTTGACGTGCGACCACGGAAGTAGTAACGCAATCGCTCATATTGGCATATACGACGAAGACAGTGCCCCTATCTGTGCCGTCCAGTGCATGCCCGCGGAGCGCATCTCATGGGGGAAGCGGGCTTTACAGGCCCGGGAGGCGGGTGTACGATATGGCCAGGATATGGGCTCTCCTTTCATGAGTTGGGAGGGATATGTGCGTTTCTTCGATTGCAACGTCTTCTTCGGGCTGCCGATGAGACGCCCGCTCGCCCCGGTCCCCACCGCAGAGGATCTGCTGGCTGAGATGGATCGCGCGGGTGTGGAGGGGGCCCTGGTCTGGCACATCGCGCAGCATGATGCCTCGCCCCAGGTCGGCAATCGGCTGCTGGCCGAGGCCATTCGGCCCTACCCGCGCCTGGTAGGGTGTTGGACCGTGCTCCCCAATCAGACGCGCGAGTTTCCCCCGCCTCCCCTCTTCTTCCAGCACATGCGAGAGGCCCGAATCGCCGCGCTGCGGGTCTTTCCCGGCTCCCACCGCTTCCTGCTCAACGCCGTGTCCATGGGGGATCTGCTGGAGGAGATGGTGGCCCGTCGGATACCGCTCCTCGTCTCCCTCCGGCGCGGCATGGAATGGCGTGACATCTATGCCCTGTTGGCCGAGTTCCCGGATCTGGTGTGCGTGATCTGCGACCACGGCAGTTGGGGCAGCGATCGCCTGTTTCGGCCGCTGCTGGAGCGCTATCCGCATGTGTATGTGGACATCGCCCAGTACATGCTGGATGGCGGCCTGGAGGCCCTGGTGTCCGACTATGGGGCCACGCGAATGCTGTTCGGCAGCGGATTCCCCGAATCCTACTTCGGCGGCATGATGTTGGCCCTGCGACACGCGGGCATCCCGGACGAGGCTCGGGCGGCCATCGCCGGCGGCAACCTGGAGCGGATCCTGAAGGAGGTGCGCCTGTGATCGGACCTTCGGAGCTGGCCCGGGAGTTCTGGGAGTCAGGAAGGGTGGAGTCCTGTCCCATCTATGATATGCACGGACACATGGGGATCTGGCACTCCATCTATTTCCCCCGAGCCGACGCGGCCGCGATGATCCAGACCATGGACGAGTGCGGCGTGCGGATGCTGGTCTTCTCCCATCACATGGCGCTCTTCGCCCCCGACGTGGGGAACGTGGCCAGCGTGCAGGCCGTCCGCCGATATCCGGATCGCCTGCGGGCGTACTGTGTCGTCAACCCCAACTATCCGGAGCATCTGGATCGGGACCTGGCGACCTTCGAGTCGCATCGTGATGTGTACGTCGGATTCAAATTTCTGGCTGACTATCACGGCATCGCTCTCACGGACGAGCGCTATCAGCCCGCGTGGGAGTACGCGAACGAGCGGGAGCTGCTGATCCTGACCCACACCTGGGGCGGGAGCGCGCTGGATGGGCCGGACGTGATCCGCCGGATGGCCGAGCGTTACCCGCGCGTCAGGCTGCTGCTGGCGCATGCCTGTCATGGGGACTGGGACGCGGCCGTGCAATTGGCGCGGGATTTTCCCCATGTCTATCTGGAGCTGACGGCCGTGTTCGACGATCGGGGCGTGCTGGAGAAGTTCGTGCGCGAGGCCGGCTCCGATCGTCTGCTCTTTGGGACGGATCTACCGTGGTTCGATCCGCATCACGCGATCGGCGCCCTGCTCTCCGCCGACATCGATGACGAGGATCGGCATCGTATCTGTCATCGGAACGCTGAGCGCCTGCTGGCCCCCTTCCTGGGGGGAGGCTTGGATGACGGGACGGGCGGCGGGATACCATCGGGAGGGGGATTCCAATGATGTCACAAGGCTATGAGAGGTTGGCGATCGAGGGAGGGACGCCCGCCAGGCGGCGGCCGGACCCGCCCATGTACCCTGGGGGGATGATGATCGATCGGGAGGAGGAGCAGGCGGTCTTGGAAGTGCTGCGCACCAAGCGTCTGTTCCGCTACTACGGCCCGCATCCGGGCCCCTCCAGGGTGGACGAACTGGAGCGGGCGTTCGCTGCCCACATGGGCGTTCGCCATGCTCTGGCTGTGACCTCGGGCACGGCGGCCCTGATCTGCGGCCTGCAGGGGATCGGGGTGGGCCCCGGGGATGAGGTGATCGTCCCCGCCTACACGTGGATCGCGTCCGCCTCCGCCGTGCTGGCTGTGGGTGCCGTGCCCGTGCTCGCCGAGGTGGATGCGTCCCTCACCCTGGACCCGAAGGACGTAGAGGCGAAGATCACGCCCCATACTCGGGCGATCATGGCTGTGCACATGCGGGGCGCGCCATGCCGGATGGACGAGCTGATGGCCATCGCCCGGCAGCATGGGCTCAAGGTGATCGAGGACGCGGCGCAGGCGAACGGCGGCGGCTACAAGGGACGGCGGCTGGGCTCCATCGGCGACGTGGGCTGCTTCAGCCTGCAGTTCAATAAGATCATCACCGCCGGCGAGGGCGGGATGGTCATCACTGATGACGAGCAGGTGTGGAAGCGGGCGGTCATGTTCCACGACGTCATCGGCGGGCTGCGCAACGGATTCCCGGCTGACGAGATCCTGTGGGGCGTCAATTTCCGCATGCCGGAGCTGCTGGCCGCCGTGGCGTTGGTGCAACTCCGTCGATTGGATGGGCTGCTCACGGCCATGCGGGAGCGCAAACGCATGCTCAAGGCCGGCCTGGACGAGGTGGTGCGGCGCAAAGGCATCCGCTTTCGAGAGATCACCGATCCAGAGGGGGATACCGGCATCGCGTTGGTGTTCTTCATGGAGGGTCCCGAGGTGGCCGGGAGGGTCGTGGAGGCGTTGCGGGCGGAGAACATCGGCGCGAGCGTGCTGTATCATCCGGATCGGGCGGATTACCATATCTACAGGCATTGGACGCCCATCATGGAGCGGAGGACCTGGACGCCGGAGGTCGGTCCCTGGCGCTGGGCGCGTCGGGAGATCCGGTATGCTCCGGACATGTGCCCGCGCACGTTGGACCTGTTGGGCCGCGCCGTCCATCTGGATGTCAACCCGCTGCTGACCAACGAGGACGTCGAGGAGACGATCGAGGGGGTAAGCCGGGTGTTGGAGGCGCTGGCCTGAACTGCGGCCTTGCGCGCCGAGCCCGGTCAGGAGATCGTCGTCCGTCGCCGGGCTACCCCTTCAGCCCCGTCAGCGCCACGCCCTGCACGATGAAGCGCTGCACGAAGATATAGAGGATAATGATCGGCATGATGGCGGCGACGGAGGCCGCGGTGAACAGGCCGTACTCCACGAAGTAGACGCCGATGAACTCCACCAGGCCGAGCGTGAGGGGGTACATGCGGCTCTCGGTGGCCACCACCAGGGGCCAGAGGAGGTCGTCGTACTTGAAGATGAAGACGAAGACCACCATGGCGGCCAGGCTGGAGCGCACCAGGGGCAGCACGACCCGCCAGTACGTGCTGAGCAGGCCGGCGCCATCGATCTTGGCCGCGTCGATGAGATCGTCGGGAATGGTGAACATCGTCTGGCGCATCAGGAAGATCCCGAAGGGGTAGAACATCCAGGGCAGGATCATGCCCCAGTACGTGTTCAGCATGGGGATGCCGAACGTGCGCTCGATGCGGAGAAGTAGGCCGTGCAGCGGAATGATGTACGTCGCGAAGGGCACGGTCATGGTGGCCACGATCCCGTAGAACAGGAGGTCTCCAAACCGGGAGCGGTGCTTGACGAGGACGAAGCCGACCAGCGTGCTGGTGAACAGGACGATGAGGGTCGTTCCGCCCGCGTAGATGAAGGTGTTCAGGAAGTAGCGGGCGAACTGCGGGGTCCACACGCCGATGTGATGCTCCAGGGTGAAGCTATGCGGCCAGAGGGTGGGGGGCACGCGCAGCAGCTCGCTGGACTCCTTCACGGAGGCCGTGATGACCCAATAGAAGGGGAAGAAGAAGATCAGCGAGAAGAGCAGAAGCCCCGCGTAGAGGATCGTACGCTCCACCGCCTGTCCCAGCCGGATGGAGATGCGCGGTCGTGCGGCCTTTGCTGTGAGAGGGTGTTCCGTCGCGGGCATTGGGGATTATTCCTCCAGGCTGGATGGCACGAAGCGGAACTGCAGAAGCGTGATGAGCACGATGATGACGAAGAAGATGACGGACATCGCGCTGGCGTATCCCTCTTTGCCGTAGCTGAAGGCCGTCTCGTAGATGTTGTAGACCACGGTGTGTGTGGCGTAATTGGGACCGCCGCGCGGCTCAGACACGGCTCCCTGGCCGCCGGTCATGACATAGGTCTCGGTGAACATCATCAGGGTGCCGATGGTGTTGATGATGAGCACGAACAGGATCGTCGGCATCAGCAGGGGGAGCGTGATGTTCAGGAAGCGGCGCCAGCGGGAGGCGCCGTCGATCATGGCGGCCTCATAGTAGACGTGGGGGATCGCTTGCAGGCCGGCCAGGTAGATCACCATGGCATAGCCGATGTTCTTCCACACGCCCACGATCGCCAGGGAGGGCAGCGCGGTCTTGGTGCTGCGCAGCCAGCGCACCGGCCCCAGCCCGATCAGATCGAGGGCTGCGTTGAACAGCCCGATCCTGGAGGGCTCGAACATGTAGCGCCAGACCACCGCCACGGCCACCAGCGGCACCACGTAGGCGATGAAGTACGCGGCGGTGAAGAAGCCGCGCAGCGTCAGGTTGGTGATGCTGTTGACCAGGACGGCCAGGATCAGCCCGAGGATCATCACACTGGGCACGACCATGAGCGTGTAGTGGAAGGATACCTGGAGCGATTTGAGGAAGACCGGGTCATCCGTGAACAGGGTCTTGTAGTTCTTGAGGCCTACCCACTCCATCTGGAAGTATTGCTTCTTATACAGACTCCACGCGAACGTCTGGGCGATGGACTGCCACAGGACGAGGATAAAGAAAGCAGCGGTCACCAGGAGCACCAGGGTGGCGATCCAGTCTTTGGGCAGCCAGCGTTGGTTCATCTCCGACCCCCGAGCAGGAGAGCCCCGGCCTCATCACGAAGCCGGGGCTCTGAGCTGTGGTATGGTTTATCGTTCCGTCATCCAGATCGGGTTGGCCTCCCAGCCGTCCTTGCCCAGCAGGAAGCTGCTGTAGTCGTTCTCCTCGAGGATCTTCTGCATCTGCGGCTTCACCTGGGCGACGGCCTCGTCGATGGGCACGCCCTCGTCTCGGATCAGCGTCCAGGCGTTGCCCCAGAGCGGGACGATCTCGATGGGCCAGATGCCGGGCGCCCGATAGTTGCCGGGCTGCGTGGTGATCGCGATGGCGCGCCAGCGAGGGTTCTCCGGAGTGAAGTCCGGCTCGTCCCAGAGCTCCAGCAGGGAGGGGTGGGTGCCCCGGAACTTTACGTAACGTCGCTGGTAGTCCGGCCCGACCAAGTAGCGCCACAGCGTCCAGATCGCGTTCAGCCGGTCCGGGTCCTCCGTCTGTGTGGTCACGGCGAAGCCCAGATCGTCGGAGGCCCGCCCGTAGGGGGGCTCGCCCGTGAAGGTGGGGTTCACCACTGTTCCCCACTTCAGGTCCGGATACTGATTGGTGAGGAAGCCCTGGACCCAGGTCCACTCATAGGCGGTGACAGCCTGTCCCTGGCCCAGGCGATCGCGCGGCGTCAGGGGTGAGAAGCGGCTGTCCAGCTTGTACTTGTCGAACAGGTCCAGGACGAACTGGTACGCCTCCTTCATCTCCGGGGAGTCGATCAGGACCTCCTTGTGGTTCTTGTAGGTCCAGCCGCCCAGCTGGAAGCAGACGGCGTCCGCCAGCGCGCTGCCGCTGCCGGCGAAGGTGAAGCCCCATTGCTTGACCTCATCCCCGTCCCAGATGGTCAGCTCCTGGGCCCACTTGATGAAGTCCTCCCACTTGGTGGGGATGTCCTCCCATGTGTAGCCGTACTGGTCCAGCAGCTCCTCGTTGTAGTGGACGGCGCTGGTCATGTTGCCGTTGGGGAGCGCGTAGTACTTGGCGTCGGGATCCCCTAGCGGGATCTTGTAGACGTCCGCCACCCGGGCGCCCATCTCGGCCCGTACGTCGATGATCCCTTCGGGAATCGGCTTCACGAAGTGGTTGGACCACAGGCCGGGCAGATGGGTCTCGTCGAGCGAGCTCAGGTCGGGTGCCTGGCCGGCCTGGTAGGCGGTCGCCATCTTGGCGGGGATGTCGGGCTCCGGGATGAATTGGATATCGACCTCGATGTTGGGGTTCCGCGCCTGGAACTCGCTCTTCATCACTTCCTTGGTCATCTCATTGATGGTGCGGCGGTCGGTGAACCATGCGGTGAGCTTGACCTTTTCCTTCTCCGCTGGCGGAGGTGTGGCGCCCTCCGGCGCTGGCGCTGGGGCGGGGGGAGCACATGCTGCGATGAGGGCACCGGCGGCCGCGCTGCCCGCTAGAGAGAGGAATCGTCGTCGACTCAGGGACCGAGAAGCCAGAACGCTCATTTCACCTCTCCTTTCTGACTCTGACAAGCCACCTGTGTGGCCGTTGGGGGACACGGAACCGACGGTGTCGATGGGGATAGTAGCAGATTTAAGGTCGGGGAACGATGTAGGATGGAAATGTTGCGTTTTTATCCTAACATACTTATGGTAGAGTGTCAATGAGCGGCTCGCGGTGATTATCCATGGGCGCTGCCCGGCCCGCGGGGAAGGGAAGGTATGGCAGGGCTGTGCTTGGGAGGAGATGGGGAGGGGCGACCCGCCGGATCGCCCCTCATGCTCATGCGTTGGCCCTCGTCCCGGGATTGGGTGCGGGGCTACTGAGACGAGGAAGCCGATGGATCTTGCCCCTGCGGCTGGGGCTCCTCGGGCACATGGGATGTGTCGTTGACGCAGACGACACGCGGCCCCCAGGGGAACATCTGGACGGTGGTCAGAGAGGCCGGGCTGATCACGATGCGCTGGAACAGGTCCAGGTGGACCCCCAGGTAGTGCGCCACGCAGGCTTTGATGACGTCGGCGTGGGAGACGATGGCCACCGTCTCCCCAGGGTGTGCCCGGACGATCGCATCCAGCTCATGGAGGGCGCGTGATTGCATCTCATGGATGCTCTCCCCGTTGGGAAATCGTGCGCCCGTGGGGAAGGTCTGGATCACCCGCCAGAGATCGGGATACTTCTTCGCCATCTCCTGGGTGGAATATCCCGTCCAGTCCCCATATTTGACCTCGCCCAGCCCGTCACGGATGCGGATCGGCAGGCGGTGGGGTTGAGCGACGATCTCCGCCGTCTCGACGGTGCGCTCCAGTGGGCTGCTGTAGATGGCGGCGATCTTCTCCCGGGCCAATCGATCCGCCAGCGCATGGGCCTGCCGGCGCCCCTGCTCATTCAGATGGACGCCCGGCGTCCACCCGGCCAGCTTCTTCCCAACCCAGTCGTTGAGGGCGTGTCGGATGAGCAACAGCGTGGTGGGCTTGTGTTCGGCTTGAGTCTCTCGTGCCTTCTCGGCTTCTTTTTCGCTCAACAGGTCCTCCCTTGTTACGCTTTGCGTCTTACGTTTTACGCCTTATGTTTTACGCTTCGCGCTTCTTTCATCACCTCGGAACCTCGTCTGCCAGATCGACCAGCCAATCCTCGACGTTGTGGCCGCCGTTGGGCCTGAACGGGTGTGCGTCGCCGCTGTCGGCGCGCAGCCCCAGCGTGAATCTCAGCTCGTCGCCCCGCTTAAGCAGCTTGACCAACAGGTGGTTGGGGCCGCGCCGCAGCCGGGCGCGGTGGACGTTGTTGAAGGGCGCCCACCAGACGCATTCGTCCACCTCGGCGATGAGCTCGCCGTTCAGGTAGAGGCGATAGCCGTCGTTGTTGCCGATGACGATATACACGGGGCGGTCGTCCGGGGAGAGGATGGTCCGATCCAGGTAGGCGCAGTAGGGGCCGCGCAGCCCGATGAGTCGGGGGAGATCGATCTCGTGCTCGTATGAGGGGATGATCGCAGGACGTCCCAGCTTCTGTGACCACTCCCGATATAGCCGCTCCGCGTCGACGTCCGGCTCTGGAAGGTAGAGCCGTTGCAGGGAGACGAAGTGCTGGTTGAAGCGTCGCCTCTGCTGCACGGGATCGCTCTCGTCTGGCAGCGCGTCGTAGTAGACGCCCAGGAGCCGCCACAGCCCGGCCCCGGCGACGCCGAAGGTATACGCCAGCGGCGGATCGGTGTTGAGGCGGGCGGTGAAGAGGTTGCGCATGGGCCACTCGGTGGCGTCGGTTGGCGCGTGCAGGGCGACGGTGACGGCTCGGCGGATCGGGTCGATCGTCGCCGTCTCGGGCACGATGGTCCAGCCGGGCGGGCCTTCCAGGGTCAGTTGCCCGTTCGGGGGCGCCTCCCCCTCCACCCGCACGGTCACCGTCACCGTATCCCCTGGGGCGGCCGCGGGCAGGCCCGCGTATTCCACCGTCAATCGGGTGGCTGGCGGGCGCGCGGTGGGGGGCAATGGAGCCATCTCCGGCGCGTCGTCGATTTGCACGCCCGTGTGGCATTCCCGGGCCAGGAGCATGCCCATGCGTGCGGTGTCCCGGGCCAGCGCGGAGAGGGTCATCTCCGGCCGGCGGTACTGGATGCCCATCACCAGCTCATCGCCCACGCGCCGCTTGAGCGCTTCGGGGATGCGGCTGGCGCCCAGGATCTGCCCGATGAGCGCGCCGGCGGTGGCCAGCGTGCAGTCGGTGTCGTAGCCGCAGCGCAGGGCCGCCAGCAGCGTCTCCTGCAGATCGTTGCCGCCGTATAGCAGGCCCAGGAACGTGAACGGCACGTTGATCTGGGAATCGCATGCCTCCGGGATGCCGGCCAGCGCCATGAGGCGATCGCGGGCGTCGCGCAGGCTAAGCCCTTCGTCGTAGGCCTGGAAGGCCGCGCGGGTCAGCCGCTCGATAGGAGTGTCTTTGGGCAGGTAGTGGATGAACATGGCGGCCAGCCGGCGTACGTCGGGCACGAAGAAGGCCATGGCAGCCATGGCGGCGAACATCCTCTCGGCGCCGATGGATTGCTCGGTGTGGTCCAGGGAGCCATCCATCGCCGCATAGCGGGCGGCCAGGTCGGGCGCGCCGGGGAAGACGTAGCCCCAGATCTCGGCGCGAATCGGACAGCCCATGCCGGTCTCCCAGAACTGGTTGGTGAACCGACCGGACGTGGGCGGGTGGATGCCCAGCCGCCAGTTGCGACGGAAGATGCCGTATTCGTTGAAGGGGTACCAGCATCCCTCCAGCCAAGCGGCCGCCAGGTCATCGGCCGTCAGCGCGGCTCCCTTCTCCTCCAACACCTTGAGCCATAGGACCTGCAGGTCCAGGTCGTCGTTAGGGGGCATCTGATCGGGGAACATCTCGTCCGGGCTGATCTCGATCCAGCCCTTGTTCCCCTCGAAGCGGGCGCCGATGGCGCCCCCCATGGACTTACCGATCCATCCGCCCAGCACTTGGTCCAGGTAGCGCTCGTATGCGAGGTGCATAGGGAATCTCCTTCCTCGGCTGTTGGGGCCGGTCGCCCTGCCCGGTCGTGCACGCGAATACGCAGCCCATTCTAACGGCGAATGGATTTTAGGCAAGCTCGCTCGCGGGGATGCCTCGTCGAAGATGGTGTCCTGGCGGAGGAGGAGCCCTCCGCGCCTCCCCGATAGCTGTGGCTTTTCGTTCGCTCCGGTTGGATGGTATACTGTGTTTGTCTACATCCGATGAACGAGCATGACGGAAGGGATCGAAGGGAGGATGGCACATGGACTATCGGTTTCTGGGACAGACGGGGTTGATGGTAAGCGAGCTTTGTCTGGGGGCTATGACCTTCGGGCGGGAGACGGATGAGGAGACCAGCTATCGCATGATGGATCGCTTTGTGGAGGCCGGCGGCAACTTCATCGACACCGCCGACGTCTATTCCCTGGGCGTATCCGAGGAGATCGTTGGGCGCTGGATGAAGGGCAAGCGCCGGGATGACCTCGTCATCGCGACCAAGGTGCGCTTTCCCATGGGGGAGGGGCCGAACGATGTGGGGCTTGGCCGGAAGCATATCCTGTCCGCTGTGGAGGCCAGCCTGCGTCGGTTGGGCACCGATTACATCGATCTATACCAGGTGCACGCCTGGGACGACGCGACCCCATTGGAGGAGACGCTGAGCACGCTGGATGAGCTGGTGCGCAGCGGTAAAGTGCGCTATATCGGCGTGAGCAACTTCTGCGGCTGGCAGCTTCAGAAGGCGGTGGATATCAGCAAGCAGATGGGCTGGGAGCCGTTCCGATGCCTGCAGCCGCTTTATAACCTGTTGGATCGTTACACCGAGTGGGAGTTGATACCGGTTTGCATCAACGAGGGGTTGGGGGTGATCCCGTGGAGCCCGCTGCGTGGCGGGTGGCTGACGGGGAAGTATCGGCGAGGGATGGAGAAGCCGCCGGAGGGTACCCGGGTGGATCTGGCCGAGCGGCAGGGGTGGAGTGAGTCCTGGAGCCGGTACAACACGGAGCGTACCTGGCGTGTGATCGATGAGCTTCTGGCGGTGGCGGAGGAGGTCGGCAAGACGCCCGCGCAGGTGGCGCTGAACTGGCTGTTGCAGCGTCCCGGCGTCACAGCGCCCATCATCGGCGCCCGCAATATGGAGCAGTTGGAGGATAATCTGGGCGCCAGTGGCTGGGCGCTGAGCGAGGAACACATGAAGCGGCTGAACGAGGTCAGCGCCGTGGAGGTGCCGTACCCCTACGATGTGCTGGAGCGGGTTCGGCGGCGATAGCGGGCATTCACCTATGGCGTATGCGGGCCGGGCGGCGGAGGGTACAGCCGCCCGGCCGTTTTGTTGACCGGGTCGGCTCTTTCCAAAGGACACGGGCCGAGGCCAGGCAGGTCGAAGGCAGAAGAAGGGCTTTTTCCGAAGGGGCGGAGCCCCTCCAGGCCTTCCCACAGCAGAGGCAACGGCATTTCTCAGACACACTCTGAGTCGGCGGCGGAGGCGATTATGGCCTGTGGTGGTACCGGCGGGTCACCGAGGTGTGGGAACCAGAGTGAACCCAGCAGTCAGAAAATGGCGATCAAAGGCGAAGGCTTCATCGATGCCTCGCTCACGCATCACGGCGAAGCTCACCGCATCGGTGAAGCTGAAATCCTGATCGGCGTAGCGGCGCAGGATCTCCTCTGCCTGGGTTTCCAAGGTCGCGTTGGAGTAGATTCGTGTGAGGCGGCTGCTCTGGCGAATGGAGTGCAGGAAGCGGATAGCGGGTTCGTGGCCACCAGCGCGACGGATTATGATGTACGTTTCAGCGATGATCAAGTTGGTCGTCACGAGGCCCCGGTGCTCCCGCAGCAGACGTTGGTAGGTCTCAACCGCTGCCGCGTGGTGCTTATCTCGAAGGTTGCTGATGGCGATCCAGGCGCTGGCATCGATCAAGATCTCGCGGGCCACTACCCGTTCTCCTCCTCGATCATTCGCGCAATATACTCATCATGCCTCTCCGCCAGGTCGTCCAGGTCAGAGTGAAAGAGGCCCATGATCTCCCACAGCGGGTCTTCTTCGGCGGGCACCTCGGCCAGGATCCGGTCCACGCCCTGGCGGATCAACTCCGCCATTGGGACGCCGCGCCGCTTGGCCAGCGCGCGTAATGCCTCCAGCTGCTCCGGGCGCAGATAGACCTGCAAAGGCTTTTTGGTGAGGGTTGTCATGATGCAACCTCTGTGAGTGATGTATATTTATTATACATTGAAATAGTTGCCATGGCAAGGCGTGCTATATCTCCGCCCGGGTTTTTCAAAGTCAGCGATGGAAACCACGATGGTAGGGATGCCCCCGCGTATTACCCAGCGTAGGCGATCCCCCCGCATGTGAATCGATAAGAGCATGTCTGAAAATTTACCGGCAAGGTGCCTGAGGGGGGCTCCCTCAACCACCAGCTCCACCCTGCACCTGCCGTTCTCGGCCCTTCCCGAAGGACCCGGGCCGAGGCCAGGTAGGTCGAAGGCAGAAGAAGGACTTTTCCGAAGGGGCGGAGCCCCTCCGGGCCTCCTTGAGGCGCACGCAGGCACGACATCTCGCGTGCCCTATGGGGTAACTTTACATATCATTTTGGCTTCTTTTGCGACGTCGCACTGATATCTTGGTGTGGGTGGCAGGGCGCTGAGATTGGGGAGGGGGCCTTTTCACCCGGATATGGCGGGAACCTGTGGAAGGTTGGCGGGGGCAAGGGGCATGTTCGGGGATGGAAGACGGGTCGTTCTACCCGGGCGGCGCACCTTGTTCCTGTTGTTTACCCCGCCCGGCCGGTGATGTAGTCCTCTGTCAGCTTCTGGCGCGGGTGGGTGAAGAGCGTCTCCGTGGGGCCGAACTCGACCAGCTTGCCCAGCCAGAAAAAGCCCGTCCAGTCGGAGACCCGCGCGGCTTGCTGCATGTTGTGCGTGACGATGACGATGCTGTAGTTCCGCTTGAGGTTGTGCATCAGCTCTTCGACCTTCAGCGTGGCGATGGGGTCCAGAGCGGAGCACGGTTCGTCCATCAGGATAACCTCGGGCTTCACGGCGATGACCCGGGCGATGCACAGCCGCTGTTGCTGTCCCAGGGAGAGGCTCAGCGCGTTCTGGTCGAGCTGGTCCTTCACCTCGTCCCACAGAGCTGCCCCGCGCAAACTCTCCATCACGATCTCATCCAGGTCGGCCTTCTTGTGGAGTCCCAGGATGCGCGGGCCGAATGCCACGTTATCGTAAATCGATTGGGGGAAAGGGTTGGGGCGCTGGAACACCATCCCGACCCGCTTGCGCAGCTCCACCACATCTGTGCCGGGCGCGTAGATATCCTGCCCATCGAGCAGCACCCGGCCCTCCACGCGTGTGCCCGGGATGGTGTCGTTCATTCGGTTCAGGCAGCGCAGGAAGGTGGATTTGCCGCACCCGGAGGGGCCGATCAGCGCCGTGATCTTCCGGTCCTCGATATCCATGGTGATATCCTGCAGCGCAGGCTTGTTGCCATAATAGAAGTGGAGGTGTTCAACCCGGATCTTCGCCATAGCTCCTGTACCCGATGCTCCCTTCGTCCGTCCGATCGTCCTTTACCCGAACCGTCCGGTGATGTAATCCTCCGTCCTCTGATCGCGAGGCGTCGTGAAGATCTCGGTGCCGCGTCGGTATTCGATCAGCTCGCCCATCAAGAAGAAAGCGGCATAGTCGGCCACGCGGGCGGCCTGTTGGATGCTGTGGGGCACGATGATGATCGTGTAATCCTGCTTCAACTGGTGGAGCGACTCCTCGACCCGGGCCGTGGAGATGGGGTCCAGGCCGGACGTAGGCTCGTCCAGCAGCAGCACCTCCGGCTCCAGCGCCAGGCTGCGGGCGATGCACAGACGCTGCTGCTGTCCGCCCGAGAGCGCCCTGGCCGGACTATCCAGTCGGTCCTTCACCTCGTCCCACAGGGCGGCCTGCTTCAGACTGCGCTCCACGATCTCCTCAAGCCGGGCGGGGTCACGGACGCCCGCCAGCCGGGGCCCGTACTCGATGTTCCAGCGGATGGTGCCGGGCAATGGCAGCGGCAGGGCGAAGACCATCCCCACGCGGCGCCGCAGGACGGAGACGTTGACGTCGGGCGCGTAGATGTCCTGGCCGTCCAGGAGGATGCGCCCGGACATCTCGGTTCCCTCGACCAGGTCATTCAGCCGGTTGATCAGGCGCAACAGCGTCGTCTTGCCGCCCCCGGCCGGGCCGAAGAAGACCGTGATGGCGTGCGCCGGCACGTCCAGCGTCACGTTACGCAGGGCCGGCTTCCCGTCGTAGGAGTAGCTGACGTTTTCAATTCGGATCTTGGGTTCGTTTCGTTCCTCTGGCATCCCGCTCCACGCGTTCCTCGATGGCGCCTTACACCTCATGTTTTACGCAACGCTCATTACGCAGCACGCAACACGCAATACGCAACACGCAATACGCAATACGCATCTCCCCTCATCACCACGCCCGTCGTCGTCGGAAATAGCTGCGGATCATCGTGGCCACGATGTTCATGGAGAGGACCAGCGCTAGCAGCACCAACGCCGTGCCGTACTGGATCTCCATGGGCATCCCCGGGACCTGAGTGCTGATCACGTACAGATGGTAGGGCAGGGCCATCGTCTGGTCGAAAGGCGAATGGGGGAGCCGCGGCAGGTAGAACGCGGCCACCGTGAACAGGATCGGGGCCGTCTCTCCGGCCGCCCGCAGCAGCCCCAGGATCACGCCGGTGATGATGCCGGGCAGCGCCTGGGGGAGGACGATGTAGCGGATGCCCTGCCAGCGGGTGCCCCCCAGGCTGGCGCTGACGGTGCGGAACTCGTTCGGGACGGTCCGCAGCGCCTCCTCCGTGGTGCTGATGATGATGGGCAACGTCATGATGGCCAGCGTCAGCGAGCCGGCCAGGATGGAGGTCCCGAACTGCAGGAAGAGCACGAACAACCCCAACCCGAAGAGCCCGTACACCACCGAGGGGATGCCCGCCAGGTTGATGATGGCCAGGCGAATGGCCCGGGTGAGCCGGGTATCCCTCGCGTACTCCGCCAGGTAGATGGCCCCTCCCACGCCCACCGGGATCGCCGCCAGGGCGGTCCCCAGCGTGAGCAGCAGCGTGCCCACGATGGCCGGGAAGATGCCCCCCTCCCTCATGCCGTTGCGTGGCACGGCGGTCAGGAACTCCCAGCTGATCGCGCCGATCCCGCGCACCACGATGGTGCCCACGACCAGCAGGATGGGCACCACGACCAGGAACGTCGCCACGCCCAGGACGATGAACCCGATGCGCTGCACCAGATAGCGGTTCATCAGCGCAACCCTCCCCGCTCCCGTTGCTTGAACATGGTGGAAGCGGCCGCCACGTTGATGAGGAAGGTCAGTACGAAGAGGATAATGCCGATGCCGAAGAGGGCATGGTAGTGAACGCTGCCCTGTGCCACCTCGCCCATCTCGGCGGCGATGGTGGCCGTCATGGTGCGGGCGGGGCGGAAGAGTGAATCGAGGGTCAGCGGCATACGGGCCGCGTTGCCGGTGACCATCATCACGGCCATCGTCTCCCCGATGGCCCGCCCCATCCCCAGCATGATCGCCGTGACGATGCCGGACTTCGCGGCGGGCACGACCACCCTCCAGATGGTCTGCCACCGCGTGGCCCCCATCGCCAGGCTGGCATCTCGATAGCTCTTGGGCACTGCGTCCAGGGCGTCCTCGGCGACGCTGATGATGGTGGGGAGCGCCATGTAGGCCAGGATGATCGCCCCGGTGAAGGCCGTCAGCCCCGTCGGCGCGCCCAGGACCTCGCGCACCAGAGGGGCGATGATCGTCATGCCGAAGAAGCCCAGCACCACCGAAGGGATGCCTGCCAGTACCTCGATGGTGGGCTTCAGGACCTCTCGGGCCCAGCCTGGCGCCACCTCCCGCACGAAGACGGCCGTCGCCACTCCCAACGGCAGCGCGATCACGATGGCGGTCACCGTGACCAGCGCTGAGCCCAGGATCAAGGGAAGCGTGCCGAACAGGCCAAAAGTGGGGTACCAGCGTGTGCCGAAGAGGTTGTCCGGGGAGACCTCGAAGAAGACGGGCATCCCCTCGCGCAGGAGGAACAGGAAGATCAACAACACGAAGCCGATCGTGGAGAAGCCTAACACCCGGATGATCGCTTCGATGGCGAACTCACTCCATCGGACGCGCGAGGACTCATGCATCATAGACCCATTCCGTTCGCGAGATCAGGCTCTCGAAGTATTCCGACAGCCGCAGGCTGAGAGTATTATGCTTCCTCGTGATCGCTTTGATAATGCGATGAATCAGGTCATTCCCTCACTTCAGCGGGACGAACCCGAGTTCGGGGACCAGCTTCTGCCCATCGCTCAGGATCCAGTCCAGGTAGTCCTTCACGTGGCCTGTGGGCTCCCCGGCGGTATACATGTACAGGGAACGGGAGATGGGATAGGATCCGTCGTTGACCGTCTCGACGGAGGGGAGCACGTAGGGCCCCTTCGGATCTCGGGCGATGGCTAGCATCTTCTGGTCGGGCGTCACGTATCCCAGGCCATCATACCCGATGGCGTTGGGGTTCTGGCGCACCTCCGCGCTGATCCCCTCCGATGAGGGCATCAATAACGTGTCGGGAGAGAAGAGCAGGTCGCTCTTCTTATCGCCCATGCGGATCACATGTTCCAGAAAGTAGACATATGTGCCGGAGTTCGACTCCCGGGAGAGCAGGACGATGGGACGGTCCTCCCCGCCCACCTCTCGCCAGTTGGTGATCTTGCCCGTGTAGATATCGGAGATCTGCTGGAGGGTGAGGCCGTCCACCGGGTTGGAGGGGTGGACCACCACGGCGATGGCATCCCGGGCGACGGTGAACTCGATGGGATTGATCCCGTTGGCCTGTGCGGCCGCGATCTCCTCGGGCTTCATCTTCCTCGAGGCGTTGGCGATGTCCACGGTGCCGTTGATCATGGCCGCGATGCCGGTGCCCGACCCGCCGCCGGTGACGGAGATGCGCACCTCCGGGTGAAGTTGCATATACGTCTCCGCCCAGGCCAGCGCCAGGTTCACCAGCGTGTCCGACCCCTTGTTCTCGATCGTCTTCGCGGCCTGGGACGGCGCCTCATGTTCGGATTCGGTGGCCTGGGCCCCGCAGCCGATCGCCGCCAGGGTGATGCCCAGGCACAGCAGGCCGGTGAGGATCCAGCGTGTCCATTGGACATGTATGGCGAAGTCTGTGGGAGTCGTGGGGAAAAGGCGGATGAGAAACGGGTGGATTCCCCTGGCCATCGTCTCGCTCGCCTGTGAGCGGAGGCGGGAAGGCCGCCGTGGACGCCGGAGCGCCCGAGACAGGCGGATGGTCCCTCGCGAGAGGATGTGGAATCGAATCATGAACCTCGTCTTCTCAGGTCAAATTGGCCCCGGTTGTGGGCGCTGTTCGCCATCCGCCCGGGGGCGTGCGGCCCCACCGAGCGGATAACGCAAAGGCCCCGGCGGATTCTATCAAATAAGCGGAGAGCGTCAAGTTGTGCGCGAGGCGTGTGGCGGGATCGGATCCTCGAGGGTGACGCGAGGGGGCCGTCCCTCACAGCTTGTAGATCCCCAGAAGCCGGCGCTCCGTTTCCCCCTCGATTTGCGCGGTGATCTCGACGTAGGGGGCCAGCGTGGAGCTTCGGAGCTTGTGCTTGAGGAGCTCATCCACCTGGAAGATCCCCGCCGAGTTGCTCAAGCTGATGTTCACCCGTATGGGGCGATCCTCCCCCTTCTCGATGTGGACGGCTTCCACCGCCAGCGCGGAGACGGAGTGGATGTTCACCTGGCCGGCCTCAAAGGGGATCCGGGAGCGCCCCTCCGTCATGTCCAGCGCGTCGGCCACCTTGAGCACCCCGGCTTCGAGGGTCAGGCAGCGTTGATCGGAGCGATGGGCGATCACCGCGTGGAGCGTCTCGGCGACCATCGTCGTCAGGGCGGGCTCCTCGTAGAGCTCGCTCAGCAGCTCGCGTGCCTTGGGGTAGGCCAGGATCAGGCTGTACTGCTCGTGGTCATCGCGGTGCACGGCGATGCCGATATCGTGCAGGCAGGCCCCCAGGACGACGAGCACTTCCGCGTCCTCGACGGCCAGTCCGTAGTCCGTGACCACGTTGGGCTGGACGTCCGCCTCCACCAGCAGCCGCAGGAGCCGCAGCGCGGCGTTGGCCACGATCCGGATGTGGACTTCGCCGTGGTCGCTGATGCCGGAGCGGTCGACCGAGTTGACGTTGGCGCACTTCCAGAGCTGTAGAAGCTCGGCATCGTCGTTGATCCGCGCCATCAGTTGTTGCAATTTCCCATTGTGTCGGGCAGGTACCTCAAAACTCATCATTCCTCCTCGTGGTGTTCTCTGGGGGTATGGCCGGACTCGTTGTGGAGCCATCGGCGATGCGAGAGCATCTGGTCCACGGGCTCCCCGGCGCTTGTCTCATCCCCCTGGCTCCAGGGGATATCGCCGGAGATGGCCCAGCACTCTCTCCCGGATATCGTCTCGTATCTGCCGGAAGACCGTGAGCTGTTCCTCGGGCGATCCGGTCGCCTCGGCCGGGTCCGGGAATCGGATATGGATCGTCTGGCCCTGCCCCGGCCATGCCGGGCAGTTTCGCGCGGCGTCGTCACATACGGTGACGATCAGATCGAAGGGGACGTCGCGGAACGCCTCCACAGGTTTTGAGCGCTGGTGGGTGATGTCGATCCCCAATTCGGCCATCGTCTGCACGGCCAGGGGGTGGACGTACCCGGCCGGCCGCGTCCCGGCGGAATGCGCCTCCCATTGGTCGCCCAGGAAATGCCTGACCAATCCCTCGGCCATCTGGCTGCGAGCCGAGTTGCCGGTGCACAGGAACAGGACGCGCCGCTTTCTCATCCGAACCTCCCGGTGATGTAGTCCTCCGTCCGCCTGTCCCTGGGATTGGTGAAGATCTTCTGCGTGGGCCCGTATTCGACCAGATATCCCGCGCGGTGTTCATCCGTCATGAAGAAGGCCGTGTAATCGGAGACGCGAGCGGCCTGTTGCATGTTATGGGTGACGACGACGATCGTGTAGTCGCGGGCCAGCTCTCGCATCAACTCCTCGATGCGTAGCGTGGCAATAGGATCCAGGGCGGAGGCGGGCTCGTCCATCAGCAGGACCTCCGGCTCGACGGCCAGGGCGCGGGCGATGCACAGGCGCTGTTGCTGTCCGCCGGACAGCGCGGTCCCCGGCTCGTGCAGCTTGTCCTTCACCTCATCCCAGAGGGCTGCCCGGCGCAGGGCGTTCTCTACGCGCTTCTCCAGATCGGGCACACGTCCCCAATGGCTCAGGCGCAATCCGGCTGCGACGTTGTCGAAGATGGACAGGGTGGGGAAGGGATTGGGCCTCTGGAAGACCATCCCCACGCGTCGGCGAATGCGCACCGGGTCCGTCCCGGGGGCGTAGATATCCTCGCCGCCCAGCAGCACGGTCCCCTTCATCCAGGCTCCCCGTACCTCCTCATGCATGCGGTTCAGGCATCGCAGGAACGTGGACTTTCCCGACCCCGACGGGCCAATGATGGCCGTCACCCTGTGGGCGGGAATGGTCAGGGTGATGTCCCGGATCGCCACGAAGCGGCCGAACCCCGCCGTCAGGCTCCTGACGACCAGCCCGGCTTTCGATTCGGGGATGGCCCGTGTCTCCTCACCTGGCTCCAGGGTCATCAAACCTTGCACTTGCAGGTCGCTGATGGTCATGGTTCCCGTTCTCTCCTCATTGTCATGTGCATAGCAGGGGTGCCTCTTGCGGGCACCCGTTGGCATCAAGTTCAGCTTGTAGGGGCGAGGCATCCTTAGGGGCGCCATCGGTATGAGCGCCGGCGCATCTGGTGTGAAGGGCGTGCATTGCAGTGCCAGCGCTGCAGGATGCCTCGCCCTTACACTCTTTGAAGCGTGTTGGCCTCTGAATGGTGATGGGCGGTAGGCGAGAGCCCTTGCCTACGTCGTTAAGTTGATGCACAAGAGGTGCCCCTTGTGGGCACCCAGGGGGCAGCCATAAGGACTGCCCTTACCGCCCATGGACCGCGTGTTGGGCCGCCCGGGGATCAGGGCTGGGGCTGGTAGCGTGATCGTCCACCATACCGGACGGCCAGGCTGGCCAGCAGGACGATCGCCGTGAGCACCAGGGCGGTCCCCCACGCCTTCGTGTGCCAGTCGTCGTAGGGCGAGATGGCATAGGTGAACAGGATGTGCGGCAGGGTGGCGATGGGTTGGGAGACGTCCGTGCTCCAGTAAGGGTTGCCAAAGGCTGTGAAGAGCAGGGGAGCTGTCTCCCCCACCACCCGTGCCAGTGCCAGCACGACCCCGGTCAGGATGCCCCGGCCGGCCGTGGGGACGATGATCCGGATCGTCACCCGCCAGCGGGGGATGCCCAGCGCCAGCCCGGCCTCGCGCAGGGAGTCGGGCACCATGCGCAGCATCTCCTCCGTGGCCCGGCTGATGATGGGCAGCATCATCACGCCCAGGGCGAACCCGCCGGAGAGCGCGGAGAAATGCCCTTGCCTGGCGACGATCAGCGTGTAGGCGAAGATGCCCATCACGATCGATGGGACGCCGGAGAGCACGTCCGCCAGGTAGCGGACGGCGTCGCCGAACCGGTTATCGCCGGACTCGCTCAGGTATATGCCGGCGCTGATACCGATGGGTAGGGCCAGCAGGCTTGCCAGGCCCACGACGATGAGCGATCCGACGATGGCGTTGGCGATGCCGCCCCCGGGGACGCCCACCGGCGTTGGCATGTGGAGGAGGAAGTCCCGGCTCAGGGCCGGGATCCCCTGCCTCGCGACGTAGATCAGGATGATCAGCAGGATCGATGTGGATATCCCCGCGCTGAGCGCCGTCAGCGCGGCCATGAGATCGTTCGTCAGCTTGCGCCAGATGTACGCTTTCCTCATCGACGTCCTCTTATTATACCCCGATTCGCTCGCAGCACGAGCAGGCGAGCCAGGGCGTTCATGGCCAGGGTGATGGCGAACAGGATCAGCCCCAGCTCGATCAGCGCGGCCAGGTATACATCCGATGTGGCCTCGGTGAACTCGTTGGCGATCTGGCTGGCCAGGGTGTAGGCCGGATCGAAGAGACAGATGGATATCTCTGGGCGGTTGCCGATCAGCATGGTGACGGCCATCGTCTCCCCCAGGGCCCGGCCGAGCGCCAGCATGAGGCCGCCGATGATCCCGGTGCGGGCGTACGGCACGAGGGCGCGCCAGATCGTCTCCCATCGGGTGGCGCCGAGCGCCAGCATGGCCTCGCGTTGGTCGTTGGGCACGGCCCGCAGCACATCTCGGGCTATGGCCGTCGTGTAGGGCAGGATCATGATGGCCAGGATGGCGACGCCGGCCAGCATTCCAATGCCCAGCGGCGTGCAGGAGAAGAACGGGAGATCCACATGCCTCCTGATCGCCTTCTCCAGATCCCGTAGCACGGGGACCATGACGTAGAGCCCCCACAGCCCGTAGATCACGCTGGGGATGGAGGCCAGGAGCTCGATCAGGAAGGAGAGGGGCGCGTCCAGCCAGTCGGGGGCCAGCTCGGCCAGGAAGATGGCGGAGAGGAGCCCAATGGGGCCGGCGATGGCCAGGGCGAGGAGGGAGGAGACGATGGTGCCGTATATAGCCGGCAACGCGCCGAACGTTTCCGTCACGGGGTCCCAGGTGCTCTGGACGATGAACCGCCATCCGTACCGTTGCAGCGCGGGGAGGGAGCCGGTCACCAGCTCCAGGAAGAGGAGCAATACCAGGCCGAGCAGCGCGCCTGCCATGAGCCATGTCCAGCCCTGGAAGATCCTATCCCCAATGCTGATACGGGGTGGACGTCTCAGGAGTCGCCGTGTGATCCGGGTACTCAAGGCTGCCATTCCGTTTCCCCTCGTGAGATTGCCTGCCAGAGGCGGGGACGGTTCGTGGGTTTCCCCATGGATCCTCCTATTCGATGACGTGAAAGCGTGGTCCGGCGCCCTTGAGATGGCTGGGGGCTTCGAAGCTGTCCACATTTCCCGCTTTCGCCTGCCTCATGGGGCCGGGAGCCGCCAGCCAGCGAGCGCGCGAAGAGCGCAGAGGGTTGCGTTGCACGCCCTCCCTCTGTGCTCGATTCGCCGAGTATGGCTTCGCCATGTGACTCACGGTGCCTGGCCGCGCCTTAAGGAATGGGATTCCCTCCCTCGCAGGTCAGGGTATCCAGCTTCTGGATCACCCTCTCCTCCACGCGCTTGCCCAGCGGGGCGTATAGCAGCTCGATCGCATATGGATCCCCCTCGGTCAGCGCCCATTTCAGGAACGCCACGATCTTGCCGGCCTTCGCGCAGTCGTCCATATCCTGATAGAGCAGGAGGAACGTGTAGCCGGCGATGGGATAGGAGTCGGCGCCCGGGGCGTTGACCAGGAGCTGGCCCATGTCTTTCGGCATGTCCGCCGCGTAGGCGTCGGAGGCGGCCGTGATGCCCTCCAGGGAAGGCTCGATGAAGTTCCCCTCGCGATTCTGGACGGAGGCGTAGGAGATGCCGTTCTGGACGGCGTAGGCCAGCTCGATGTAGCCGATGCTATTCGGCTGTTGACGGATGACGCCCGCCACGCCCTCGTTGCCCTTGCCGCCGATGCCGACGGGCCATTCGACGGACTTCCCGGCTCCCACGGAGCGCTTCCACTCCTCGCTGACCTGGGCCAGGTAGTGGGTGAACAGGAAGGTGGTCCCGGATCCGTCGGATCGATGGGCGACGATGATGTCCTCGCCCGGCAGAGGGATGTCCGGGTTGAGCGCCTGGAGCCGCGCGTCATCCCACCGGGTGATCTTCCCCAGGAAGATGTCGGCGAGGACATCCGGCGAGAGTCTGAGCCCTTTGTCGATGGGGTTGCCGGCGGCGTCCTGCAGGTTGTAGGCGACGACGACGCCTCCCGCGACGGTCGGGAACATCCGCAGCTCGGGGGCGGCCGCCTTTTCCTTCTCGCCCAGGATCGCGTCGGAGGCCCCGAAGTCAACGGTCTTGGCCGTGATCTGGCGGATGCCACCGCCGGAGCCGATGGACTGATAGTTGAAGCGGGCGGTGGGATCGACGTTCGTGCTGTATTCGTGGAACCAGCGAGAGTACAGCGGATAGGGGAAGGTCGCACCTGCTCCCGTGATCTGCACGACCTCTTCCTGGGTGGACGTTTCCCCCGCCGACGCGGCCGTCGGCCCAGCCACGGGCTGGGTGCTGTTACACGCGGCCAGCAGCGCAGCGATCATGAGGATGCCGATCAGGGCTGCGGTTTTGCGCATGGCTGTTCCTCCTCAGTGGATTGGTGAACCACTTCGGAGTGTACCCCAGCCCGGTTAACGCTCGTGGAAGGGCATGTTAACGTCTTGTTAAGGGGGTGGAACGGTTTGCGTGGCTTTAGTCGTGTGGGAGATGTGGAGCGGGTAGCGGGTAGGGCAGGTTTCTCATATCTGCCCTTTCGCCGGGGGAGATGGTGTTTGCCCGGGACGTGGCAGAGGCGGCTACGGAAAGCCGCCCTACGTGGTCGTGTGGGAGGTGTGGCGCGGTGGGGCAGGTTTCCCATACCTGCCCTTTCGCCGGGGGAGACGGCGTTTGCCCGGGACATGGCAGAGGCGGCTACGGAAAACTACGTGGTCGTGTGGGAGATGTGGCGCGGTGGGGCAGGTTTCTCATACCTGCCCTTTCGCCGGGGGAGACGGCGTTTGCCCGGGACGTGGCAGAGGCGGCTACGGAAAGCCGCCCTACGTGGTCGTGTGGGAGATGTGGCGCGGGTAGGGCAGGTTTCTCATACCTGCTCTTTCGCTGGGGGAGATGGCGTTTGCCCGGGACGTGGCAGAGGCGGCTACGGAAAGCCGCCCTACTGGTGTATTCCCTTGGAAGTGTGACTCACGGGGAGGGTGAAGGAGAACGTGCTGCCCTGCCCTTCCACGCTTTCCGCCCAGATACGCCCGCCGTGCGCCTGGACGATGTGCTTGGCGATGGCCAGGCCGAGGCCCGTGCCGCCGCCGGATCGGGCCCGGTCGGCCTTGTAGAAGCGCTCGAAGATGCGGTGCAGGTCCTCCGCCGGGATGCCGATGCCCGTGTCCCGCACGGAGATGACGATCTCGTCGTGAGAGGCCCTCGCTGTGATGCTCACCTCGCCGCCGGAGGGGGTGAATTTGATCGCGTTGTGCAGCAGGTTTGTGATCACCTGCCGCACGCGCTCCGCGTCCGCCAGGAGCGGCGGCAGGTCGGCGGGCACGTCTATCGTGAGGGTGACCCCCGCGCGGGAGGCCTGGGGGCGCAGCCGTTCGACGGGGGGCATCACCACATCTCGCGCCGAGGTGGGCGTGAACCGCATGGGAACCTGGCCCGATTCGATGCGGGATAGCTCCAGGAGCTCCTGCACCATCTGAGTCAGCACATCCACTTCCGCCTCTACGTGGTCCAGAAAGCGCTGGGCGGCCGGCGGGTCCTCCCGTACGCTATCGCGCAACGTCTCCGTCAGGGCCTTCAGGGAGGCCAGAGGGGTGCGCAGCTCGTGGGAGATGTTGCTGATGAAGTCCCGGCGGATCGTCTCCAGCCGCCGCACCCGGGTGAGGTCCTGCAGGATGATCAGGCAACCCTGCGGTTCGATCCCCTTCAGCGGAGTGATGATTGCCTGCAGGAACAGTCGAGGCCGGCTCGTCTCGATGGTCTCGATCTGCTCCTGGTTCGCCTCGTAGCAGCGTCGCCACAGCTCGATGAGCTGGTGGTGGCGCAGGATCTGGGCGCACGGGCGCCCCATGGCGGCCTCCTCCGTGGTGTCGAGCAGGCGGGCGGCGGCCGCGTTGATCAGCTGGATCCGACCCTCGTCGTCGGTGATGATCACGCCATCCGCCATGTGCGAGAGCACACCGATCAGCTGGCCGCGCTCTCGCGTCAGGGTGGTGATCTTCTCCTGTAGCTGTTCCGCCATCCGGTTGAAGGCGCGGGTGAGCTGGCCGATCTCGTCCTGGGTGGTGGGCAGGAGGCGGGCGCTCAGGTCCCCTTGGGACAGTCGTTGTGCGACCGCGGTCAGCTGGCGGATGGGGCGGGTCGTGCGTCCGGCGATGAATATGGCCAAGAGGATGGCCAGCGGCGTCGTCAGCAGCGTCGCCCCCAGGAAGGCGCGATGCAGACGGGACACGTTGGCCTCGTATTGGGTCATAGGGACGGCGACCCGGGCCACGCCGATCGTCTGCCCGTTGGCTTTGATGACGGCCGCCGCGTAGATGGTCTCCGCGTCGAGTGTGCGGCTGTGTCGCACGCTGACGCCTTCCCCCGTGGACAGGGCCTGGCGCACCTCCGGGCGGTTGCGGTGGTTATCCATCTCGGATGGGTTGGCGTGGGAATCGCTGAGCACGGTGCCGTCCGCGGCGACGACGGTGATGCGGTGGTTGAGCAGGCCGGATTGGTGTTGCACCAGGGCGTTCACGGTTGCGCGATCCTCATCGGCGGCCAGGAGGGGGCCGAGCTCATCGGCGAGCAGCCGGGCCTCGGCGGTCAGATGTGCCTGCAGGTTGGCCATCTGTGTCTCGCTGATGATGTGGGAGACGTACGCGCTGAGGCCGGCCATGATGAGGAGGATCAGCGCCACATAGGGGATCGCGATACGCCATCGGATGTTATGGATCATAGATGCCTTCAGGAAATGGTCTGGGGATCCCGGCCGGGGGCCGCGCCCTCGACCGCTTTCTACCCTTCGAAGCGGTAGCCGATGCCGCGCACGGTGACGATGCGGGTGGGGTGGGCCGGGTCGGGCTCGATCTTCTCCCGCAGCCAACGGATATGCACGTCCACGGTCCGGCTGCCGCCGTCATAATCCCAGCCCCACACGCGCTCCAGGATCAGATCTCGGGAGAGGACGACGCCTGAGTTCCGCGCCAGGAAGACGAGCAGGTCGTACTCCTTCGGCTTCAGGTGGAGGAGGGCCCCCTGTCGTCGCACCTCGCGACGTTGCAGATCGATGATCAGATCGCCCAGGTTGAGCGTCTCCTGGCGCCCGGTTTGCGCCATCGCCTCCATCGATTCCCGGTCCATGCGGACCCGGCGCAGCAGCGCCTTCACCCGGGCCAGGAGCTCCCGCATGCTGAAGGGCTTGGTCAGGTAGTCGTCCGCGCCCATTTCCAGGCCCACGACCCGATCCACCTCGTCCGCGCGAGCGGTGAGCATGAGGATCGGGATGCTCATCTCCTGGCGCAGGATGCGGCAGACCTCCAGGCCGTCCAACTTGGGGAGCATCAGATCCAGCACGATCAGGTCTGGACGCTCCTGTCGGGCGAGGTTCAGGGCGGACAGGCCGTCCATTGCCGTCAGGACCTCATAGCCCTGCCGCCGCAGGTTGTAGGTCAGCGTCTCCACCAGTATGGGTTCGTCTTCTACGACTAAGACTTTATCACTCATGGATGTCCGGACATCTCCTCCATGCTGGTCCATCTGGTCAGGGAATGTGACGACGGGCGAACGACGAAGGGCGGCCATGTCCCTGGCGCGCTTTTCATGGTATCCTGCGGGGACATGGCGACGGGCTCCCTATTCGCGTCAACTTAACAGCGTGGGCGAGGGCTCCCGCCTGTCGCTTTTTCCCTCCACGGGCGGCCGCACCTGAAAGGGGAGGTGCGGAGGGGCTTCCCCTTCGCAGAAAATCTCTTTCTCTCGCCTTTTCCCTGCCTGGTTGGGGCTTTGGCCGGTGGCCTCCGGCCCCACGGGGCAGGTGAGGGGCTGAAAATAGAGTTCTCTGAAAATAGAGTTCTTCGGAAGGGCTGCCGCCCCTCCGAGCCACCCCGGAGATGCGGGGCCACGCTTCTGTATCGCTCAACTTGATACCAATGGGGCATGGCGACGGGCTTCCTCTTGGGGAGGGCTATTGGCGGCGCAGGAAGCGCCCGTGCCCGTCCGGGCCGACGAACTGACCATCCTCCACCAGCACCCGGCCCCGGCTGATGGTCACCCGCGGCCAGCCCCGTACCGTGATGTCCTCGTAGACGGAGTAGTCCACCTGGCTGTGCAGGCGGTCGGCCGTGAGCGGCATGGCGCGCTCGGGGTCGAAGACCACGATGTCCGCGTCGGCGCCGACCTGGATCCTTCCCTTCCCGGGCAGCCCGAACAGCTCTGCCGGGCGGGTGCAGCACAGGTCGACCCATTGCTGGGGCGTCAGGCGGCCGGCGCGCACGCCGAAATGATATACCAGCGGCAGGCGCGTCTCAATGCCGGCGACGCCGCCGGGGATGCGGCTGAAGTCGCCGCGGCCGCGCTCCTTGTCCCGCCACCACCACGGACAGTGGTCGGTGGAGACGACCTGCAGGGTGCCGTCGGCCAGCGCGCCCCACAGCGCCGCCTGGTCCTCCTCGGCGCGCAGCGGCGGGGAGCACACGTAGCGGGCGCCCTCGAAGTTCGGGCGCTCGTAGGCGTCCTGGGTCAGCACCAGGTACTGGGGGCATGTCTCGCCGTAGATGGGCAGCCCGCGGGCGTGGGCCGCCCGGATCTGCTCGACCACGGGGGCGCAGGAGATGTGCGCGATGCAGGCGCGAGCGCCGGCCATCTCCGCCAGCGCGATGAGCCGGCCGGCCGCCTCGCCCTCCATGATGGCGGGACGGCTATGGGGATGCCAGCGCGGCTCCCTCTTCCCCTCGGCCAGGAGCTCCCGCACCCGCAGGCGGATGATGGGGTAGTTCTCGGCGTGGACCAGCGCCAGCGCATCCAGCCGGGCGATCTCCCGCAATGCCAGGTAGAGCTGATCGTCGGTCAGGTACTTCCCCTCATAGGCCATGAACAGCTTGAAGGTGGGGAGGCCGGCCTCGATCACCCGGGGGAGCTGGGCCAGCGTCTTGCCGCTTACGTCGGACAGCACCATGTGCAGCCCGTAGTCGATGCACGCCCGGCCCTCCGCCTCGGCGAGGCGCTCCTCCAGCGCCTCCAGGAGCGGCTGCCCCGGCAGCGGGTCCACGAAATCGACGACGGATGTGGTGCCGCCGTGCGCGGCCGCCACGGTGCCCGACCGCCAGTCATCGGACGAGGTGATGTCGCCCAGGGGCATCTGCAGGTGGACGTGGACGTCCACCGCGCCCGGGATGACCAGGCAGCCGCTCGCGTCGATCGTGCGTCGGCCGCGCAATCCCTGACCGATGCAGGCGATCTTCTCGCCTTGCACGCCGATGTCGGCCGTGTACGTCTCGGCCGCCGTGACGATCTGTCCGTTCGTGATGACCAGGTCGAAAGGTTCCATGTCCATTGTGCTTGCCAAGTTGTCCGGCGACAGGATAAGCTTGCTCCTCCCCCCTGTAGTCCCCCCTCCCCAACTCGCTT
>JAADGJ010000123.1:0-17757 GCA_013152435.1 Chloroflexota bacterium
AGGTGTGGAGGGGTCCTCCCCTCCACGGAAATCCCGCTTTCAGACACACTCTCAGTCCTGTGCGGGGCCGGCCGCCGCCCGGGGCGCCATTGCCCCGGGCAGCGACGCGGGTCCCTTGAGAACCGGTCTAGTTCGGGCGGATGATGATCTTCCCATCGCGCCGTTCCGTGGACTGCGCGATGGCCTTCACCGCCTCGTCCAGTGAGTAGCGCGCGGTGATGATGGAGGACAGGTCGAGGCGTCCCGAGGCCACCATGCGGATGACGTTGGGGAAGTTCGCATGGCCGGAATGCCCCTGAGCGCCGTACACCTGGCTGCGGCGCACCTGCAGGGTCTCCAGGTACATGGGGACGCGCTGCGCGGCCCGGCCGATCTGCACGATCTTGCCGTTGATGGCCAGGGCCTGCTCCATTTCGGGCACCGTCAGATGGGGCGCCCCCGCGGCCTCCACGAAGAAGTCGAAGCCCTCGCCATGGCTGAGATCCATGAGCACCTCGTGAGGTGTGACCTCTCGCGGGTCGTAGACGTGCTCAGCCCCGACCTTGGCGGCCAGCTCCCGCCGTTGTGGCGACACCTCAAAGGCGGCGATCATGCCCGCGCCGGCGGCCTCGGCCAGCCCGATCGCGGCGAGGCCGATGGGGCCAGCCCCGAACACGGCCACGTAGGCCCCTGGCTTGAACCCGCCCGCGCGCGTGAACATGGCGTTATAGGAGACCGTGGTGGGCTCCGTCAGAGCGGCCACGTCGTACCCCTTCTCCTCGCCGAAGCGCTCCAGGATGCCGTCCACCTTCCAGCAGTATTTGGCGCCCACGGCGATGTAGTTGGCGAAGGCGCCGTCGATGGTGAACCCGATCTCCTCCAGGTTCACGCAGTGATTGGGGAACCCGTTGCGGCAGGGCGTGCAGTGGCCGCACCAGATCATCTCCTCCACGGTGACCGGGTCTCCCACCTTAAGGTCAGTGACCTCCTTGCCGACCTCCACCACCTTGGCGGAGAACTCATGCCCGAGGATGGAGGGGAATCGCGTGAGGCCGGGATAGAGGATGTAATCATCCTCGTCCGTCTCGTAGAAGTGCATGTCGGATCCACACACGCCGCACGCCTTCACCTCCAGCAACACCTCGTCGGGCTTGATCTTCGGCACCGGCCGCTCTTGAATCTCCAGCCGGGGATGGCGCCACACGCTGTTGCCGCTGATCGCCTTGCGCGTCTGCTTCTCCCATTCGGACACCTGGTAATCCGGTTTCGGATCCCATTGGGCCTCAAGAACCAACCCTTTCATGTCTGAGCCTCCTTGCTTGAATGTGTGACATGAGATGTCACGTGCCGTCTTTGCCCGTTCAGGCCCAGTTTGGACTCCCATCAGGGCTGAGAATGGCAGGCAAAGGCAGGTTGTAGGAGACGGCGTCGCACCGTTCCTACGGCGGAGGGAAGGCCCTCCGCATCACCCCGGTTTCCATTGTCAACTTTGCCAACGTTGAAAAGACGGGCCTACGCCTCGTCAAACGGGCTCAGGTGGCGGTCGAAATGCGTCTCCAGGGCCGCGTAGTACGCCTCCTCGTCGGATCGCAACGCGTCCAGGAGCCTGTCGCGGAATCGATAGGAGCCGTCCGCTCGTTGGCTGGTCAGCACCGATCCGAAGGTCACGTGGAGCACCTGGCGTCCATCGAATTGATCCAGGATCGTGTCCAGCTCCTCGTCGGCCAGCTGATCCGGCCGGGGGACCTTCGTCGGATCGGCCGATACATGATAGGTCGCCCGATCCTCGTCGTATCGTTCCAGGGCGAAGGCGAGGATCTCCCGGAACAGGGCGGGGCGAACCCGGGCGATGGCCCGCAGCGCCTCCAGATACGACGTGCCCGCCGTCTTGAGATGGACCAGGTCGCCGGCGTGTCGGGCGAAGATGGGGTAGATGGTGAACTTGTCCGAGCCCGAGTGCAGGCTGAGCTTGTATGGGCCCAGATGGCGCGCGATGGCCACATGTTGCACGAAGCTCTCCTCGAACTCCCGCAGGTCGCCGATGTAGTCCACCCCCTTCTCGAACCGGCCCACGTAGCGCGGCGCCAGGCTGACCCACCGCACCCCCAGTCGCTTCAGCTCGCTGGCGACGAAGAGGTGCTCCAAAACGGTGGTGGGCGTCTCCGTCTCGTCCACCGACATCTCCAACTCAAATGGGCGATCCCCCATGCGCGAGGCGAGATGGCGGTACATGGCGACGGTGTGGGCCACCGCCCGACCGTACTTGGCGGCCGCTCGCCAGAGGCTCTCCTCGTCAAAGGAGAGGGCGAACTCGCCGAGGTCGAAACGCTTGTTCAGGTAGAGCGCCTGCAGCTTTTCCGGCGAGCCGTCGAGCACGTCCCAGGGCAGCGCCTGCACCTTCTCTCGCAGGGCGGCCGGGCCTGCGGCGTCGGCCTCGTTGTCCACGTGGTCGCCCGGGTCGATGGTGTAGAAGGTGAACCCGGCCGCCACGCAGTGGTCGATGTCCTCAAAGGTCTTCAGGTGATCCGCGTCGGCGCCGTATCCGTCTCGCCATCCCTCCTGGAACACGCCCCAGGTGGCGTCGTCCATCACCTCGTCGGGCGTCCGGGCGGTGCGCTCCATCTCCCGGATGGACTGCTGCGCGAAGATGGGGACCATATCGTGTTTGCGCACGGCTCGCACGTGCCCCGGCGTCGCCAGCCCCAGGCGGTCTCCGCACCCCACGGACTTGCTGAGCCCGAGGACCCGGGGCGCGGTGAAGGGGAGCGCTCGGCGCAGGGCGATGGCGTTGGCGTGATTCGTCGGGCATCGCTGGAGTGTGAGAGTTTCCCCGTGTATGGAGATCGTTTGTGAGCTGCCGTCGAAGCCCGGCTGGCCGTCTTGCGAGAGGATCCCCAGCCATTTCTCGGTGCCCTGACGGCTCAGGAAATAGAGTGTGCCCTGGGCGGCGGTGATGGATCGCGGATAGACCTTCTGGCCGACCAGGTGCTCCAACTGCGCGGCCAATTCGTTGGCCTGCTCGAGCGGCACTGCGGAGTCTGGCTCACGGACGCGAAGCAGATCGAGCACTGAGGGCATGGCGTGTCACCTTTCTGATGGGGATGATGTGGAATCGCGTATGATCAACTGGCATGGCAGTAACGTGTCGGAAACCTCCTCGCCGGCCAGCAGGTCCAGCACCATCTGCATGGCCTTGCGCCCCATCTCGATTCGGGGCTGGTGGATCGTGGTCAGCGAGGGCGTCACATACCAGCTGGCCTCGATGTCGTCGAAGCCCACCACGCTCAGGGAGTCGGGCACCGGGATGCCCAGGTCACGTGCGCCTGAGAGGACGCCGATGGCCGTCCGGTCGTTGTAACAGAACACGGCCGTTGCCCCCGCCGTCAGCAGAGGGCGGATCGCGGCGCGGCCGTTCTCCAGATCGCGGCGGGTGTCGGGCACGATCACCAGGCGGGGGTCGAAGGGGATCCCGGCCTCCTCCAGCTCGGCCCGGTAGCCCGCCAGGCGGCGCTGGTTGGACGGGGGGCGAAAGCCGGAGCCGATGTAGCCGATACGCCGGTGGCCCAGCTCCAGGAGGTGTCGAACGGCCCGTCGGGCGCCGCCCTCGTCGTCCGCCGAGACCGAGTACAGGTACTCGCCGTTGGCCTGGCTGTTGATCAGGACGATGGGCACTCCCAGCTCTTGCAGGCGCTTGCTGTAGAGGTGTCCTACCCGGGACGCCAGCACGATCACCCCATCCACACGCCGGCGATGGAACATCTCCACGATGGACATCTCTCGCTCGGGGTCGGCGTGGGAAGAGCACAGGAACACGCTGTAGCCGGTGGTGGTGGCCATGTCCTCAATGCCGTCCACGATCCGGTCCACGAAGGGATCGGAGATGGTGGTGACGACCAGGCCCAGCGTGTGGGTGCGTTGGGTGACCAGGCTGCGCGCGACCAGGCTGGGGGTGTAGCCCATCTCCGCGGCGATACGGCGGATGCGCTCCCTCGTCTGCGGGGAGATGCGGCCTGTGCCCTTGAGCGCCCGGCTGACCGTGGAGTGACTCACACCGGCCGCCTCGGCGATGTCCTTGATCGAGATGTGCGAGCGCATGTTGTCCCTGGCCATGGTGGATTGCCGGTCCCTTTTCGTGAAAGCGGCTGCCTGGCGACTTGGAGAGGGTAGGAGTTTCGGTTCTGTTCAGGAAGACACGCGCACACGTGTGCGCACAATGCATACTATACCACAAGAGGACGCCGTTGTCAATTGACGATCTGATGTCTGCCGGGTAGAATGGGCTGTTCTCAATCCTCATGTGGAGACCCTGTGCGCGCCGCGTTTATGTGGATGTGTGTCCGATCCTCATCGCCGGGATGGTCGCCTCGCCCCGGGAGGGTTTCCCCTCGGGGCCGGGTCGTTCCCATCGCTCCTCCCCGCCCGGGGCGGGGGCGAGTGTATCGCCCCTTACCGATGCGCTTTGCCGGGCTGGCGTATAGTGAACGTATTGAGGAGAGGTGGTGTCAATGACGCGAGACGACTTCTGCCCGGTGACCGCTGCCGCGCGCATCGTGGGGCGCAAATGGACCTTGCTCATCATCTATCATCTGCTGAAGAGCCCTCGCCGCTTTTGCGAGCTTCAGGAGCTGTTGGGCGGCGTGAACCCGACCACGCTGTCGCAACGATTGAAGATGCTGGAGCAGGAGGGGCTGCTTCGCCGCCACGAGCGGTTGACCGTGCCCCCCTGGGTGCAGTATGAGTTGACCGAAAAGGGCAAGGCTTTGGGCCCTGTCATCGAGGGCATGGCCGAGTGGGGTCAGGCCTGGCTTTCCGATACCACAGAGACCCCTTCCTCTCAGGGGCCTGCGGAGGCACAAAGCGCATGATCGTGGAACGTCTGGTAGTGGGGCCGCTGCAGGCCAACTGCTATATCCTGGGAGATCAGGAGAGCGGCGAGGCGGTGGTGGTGGATCCCGGGGGCGATGTGGCTGCCATCCTGGCGGCCCTGGGCCGCCTCGGCCTCAAGGTGGTCAAGATCATGGGCACTCATGCCCATTTCGATCACGTGTTGGGCGTGCAGGAGCTTCGGCAGGAGACCGGCGCGCCATTCCTCCTGCACCCGGATGAGCAGCCGATCCTGGAGACCATGCAGGAGCAGGCGCGAGCCTGGCTGGGGATCGACCTGGGAGCGCCCCCCGTGGTCGACGAGCCGCTGCGAGCGGGGCAGGCGGTATGCTTTGGGCAGGAGGAGTTGGAGGTGCGCCTGACGCCGGGGCATTCCCCCGGGTCCGTGAGCCTGGTCCATCACGCCGGGCGGCGGGTGCTTACCGGCGATGCGCTTTTCGCCGGGTCCGTGGGACGGACCGATCTGTTGGGCGGCGACATGGCGACCCTGTTGCGCAGCATTCGGAAGCACATCCTTGACCTGCCCGACGATTACGCGGTGTTACCCGGGCATGGCCCGGCCACCACCGTGGGCGAGGAGCGGCGCCACAATCCCTTCCTGCAATCGGGGGCTGCGTTGCAGTGGATAGGCTGATCCTGCCCTGGGCGATCTACGCGGAGATCATCTCCCACGCGCGGGAGGGCGCGCCAGAAGAGGTGTGCGGCATCCTGTCCGGCAGAGGGGACACGGCCATGGCGCTCCATCGGGCGCGCAACGTCGCACCGGATCGCGTCATGGACTACGCGGTCGATGATCGGACGCTCCTCCTGCAGTTTGAGTTTGAGGAGCGCGGGGAGGCCATGGTGGCGATCTATCACTCCCACCCGGATTCCCCCGCCTTCCCCTCGGCCACGGATGCACACCGGGCGTTCTACCCGGAGTCGGCTTATATCATCTGCTCCTTGGAGAGGCCGGAGCGGCCGGTGTTGCGGGCCTTTCACCTGGTCCAGTCGCCGCCTCAGCGCATCGAGGCGGGCGAGATGCCGGCCGAGGCCGTCTCACTGCGGGGGAACGAGTCCCTCCGGGCCCGTTATGTGGGCGGGAGGCACATGGGACGGTACGATCTGTACGAGATCTCCCAGGACGGGGCGGTGCAGTGGATCGCCTGTGAGGTGCGGGAGATCCCGATCCTCGTCGTGTGACGCGGGTCATTTGACGGATCATGGATTTTGAGTATATTTCGCGTGGATTTTGTCGGTAAGGAGCTGAGGTTTCGTGAGAATCGGGATCGCCTGCCAGCGTAAGAGCTGGAGCGCGCTGACTTCGTTGACGTGCATCTGTCTTTAGCGGGAGCGGCCGGCTGGCCTCCGGATGGCCCGAGGCAGCGGTTGGCTCCCGCCGGTAGACGGATGCGATGAGTCGCGTGCGTGAGGCGATCCGTGTGATCCCAATTGAGAGCCCGGACCGATGAGGCTGTGAGATCCTGCGTGTCGCGTGGTGGGTGACACGGCCGATCGGTCGATGATCGTTCGTCGTGAGACTCATCGCATCAGCCCTTGGGGCGGCGATGAGTTTTTTGTTTCTGTCTCTTGCCCGGTGGAAGAGGGGGAATGAGTTTACAGGAAGATCTGAGGAGGTATGAGCTCGTGGCACGCATTGCGGAAGACATCACCCAACTGGTAGGGAATACCCCATTGGTTCGCATCCGTCGCCTGATGGGGGATGCCGGGGCGACCGTGGTCGCCAAGTTGGAGTTCTACAACCCGGCCTCCAGCGTCAAGGATCGCATCGCGCTGAGCATGATCGAGGCGGCGGAACGTGAGGGTCTCATCAAGGAGGACACCATCATCCTGGAGCCGACCAGCGGCAACACCGGCATCGGGCTGGCGTTCGTCTGCGCGGCGAAGGGATATCGCTGCGTCCTGGTCATGCCCGACACCATGAGCGTGGAGCGGCGGATCTTGCTGCGCGCCTTTGGGGCGGAGCTGATCCTGACGCCCGGGTCGGAGGGGATGAAGGGGGCGATTCGCAAGGCGGAGGAACTGGCCGCCTCGGACCCGCGATACTTCATCCCGCAGCAGTTCAAGAACCCGGCCAACCCGGAGATCCATCGCCGCACCACCGCCGAGGAGATCTGGCGGGATACGGACGGCCAGGTGGATATCCTGGTGGCGGGTGTGGGAACGGGCGGCACCATCACCGGCGTGGCCGAGGTCATCAAGCAGCGAAAGCCGTCCTTCCAAGCCATCGCCGTAGAGCCCGCCGATTCCCCTGTGCTGTCGGGCGGGGAGCCGGGCCCGCATAAGATCCAGGGCATCGGCGCCGGCTTCATCCCCGAGGTGCTGAACACCGAGATCATCGACGAGGTGATCCAGGTGACCAATGAGGACGCGTTCGCCATGGCCCGGCGCGCGGCGCGAGAAGAGGGCATCCTGGTGGGGATCTCCTCCGGGGCGGCCCTCCACGCCGCGGCGCAGGTGGCCCGCCGCCCGGAGAATGCCGGGAAACTCATCGTCGTGATCATCCCGTCCTGCGGTGAGCGGTATCTGAGCACGGCGCTGTTTGCAGATCTGCAAGAGTGAGGGGTGAGCGAGATCTGATCACGAGGCGGCGTTTGGGGTCAGATCGATCGTGTGGGAGGGTGTGATGTGGAAGGCGATTCGGCGTGATATCCAGGCGGTATTCGATCGGGATCCCGCCGCGAGGAGCGTGCTGGAGGTTTTGCTGTGCTATCCGGGTCTGCACGCGATCTGGATGTATCGCGTGGCCCACTGGCTGTGGACGCATCGCCTCTACCTCCTGGGACGTTGGGTATCCCACGTCGCCCGCTGGCTGACCGGGATCGAAATCCATCCAGGCGCCGTCATCGGCCCGGGGTTCTTCATCGATCACGGGATGGGGGTGGTCATCGGGGAGACGGCCGAGATCGGTGAGGATGTGACCCTATATCACGGGGTCACGTTGGGAGGCGTGAGCTGGAAGCGGGAGAAGCGCCATCCCACCATCGGCAATCATGTGGTCATCGGGGCCGGGGCCAAGATCCTGGGCCCGATCACCGTTGGAGATCGCACCCGGATCGGCGCCAACTCCGTGGTGGTGAAAGATGTGCCGCCCAACTCCGTCGTGGTGGGAGTGCCCGGCCGTGTGCGCTCTCGGAACGGCGAGGCGACCGAGGATCAGCGCCACGAGGATCTGCGGCACGATGTGCTGCCGGACGCCACCATGGAGTTGCTGCAGCAGCTGATGACCCGGCTGACGGCTCTGGAGCAGGAGGTGATGCGTCTGCGGCGCCCGCGTGAGGCGGAAGAACAGATGCTGGCGAAGGGATATCAGGGCCCGTGGGGCATCTGACCGGCGCCGCCGGGTAGCCCTCAGGGCGTGAGCGTAACGCGCCGCT
Organism: Chloroflexota bacterium; assembly: GCA_013152435.1. NCBI lineage: Bacteria > Bacillati > Chloroflexota > Chloroflexota bacterium. The sequence continues at coordinate 8,241 of JAADGJ010000123.1, forward strand.
CCTCGGGGCCGGCGGGCCAGCGGGCCAGCGTCACGCCGCCTAGCAGGAGGGCGCCCAGGGCCACGAAGGGCAGCGTGAGCGGCTCTCCCAGCGCGATCACGCCCAGCGCGATGGAGACGATCGGCTGCAGGTACTGATAGATCGTGGTGCGCACTCCGCCGATCCGGCGGATGCCGGTGTACCAGAAGAGGTTGGCCAGCACGACGTTGATGGCGGTCGTCCACAGGACCACGCCCCAGACGGGCGCCGAGACGGCGGCCCAGTCGACGCCGGAGGCCATCCCTAGGGCGAACGGCGTGAGCGCGAGCCCTGCAAACAGGGTGCACCAGGTGACCACGATCCGCATGCCGTACTTGCGCAGCAGCGGGGCGACGAGGATGGCCTGCATCCCGTCCACGGCTGCCGAGGTCAGGATCAAGAGATCGCCCTTCCAGGTGCCCTGGCCCAGCGTCAGCCCGCTGCGATATTGTTGCAGGAGCGCCACCGCCGTGAAGCAGATCCCGATCCCCACCATCTGGCGCCATCCGATGCGGTCCTGGCGCAGGATCGCCGCGCAGAGGGCGGCGAAGATGGGCGTCGTCGCGATCATGAGCCCGGTGTTCCCGGCCGTGGTCATGGGCAGCCCGATCATGTAGGTGATCTGGTTGACGGCCCAGCCGCCCACACCCACCAGCACGAGCCGGGGCCAGTCGGATCGTTCCACGACGAGCGGCCGGCGGGCCAGCATCGCGTAGAGGAACAGCCCGGCGGCCGCCAGCCACATGCGCATCGGCGTGAAGACGAGCGGCGGGATCTCCGCCAGGGCGATCTTTCCCAGGACGGGGAAGCTGCCCCAGATCAGGATAACCGATAGCAAGAGCGCATCCGTGCCGGTTAGAGGGCTTGTAGATCGGCGCGGGTGCGCTTTTCGCGTGGGAAGCGATTTCGACTGGGGAGACATCCGTCCTTCCTGAGATCGGGATGGCGTGGCGGACCTGGCGAGCGTTTCGGACTGTTTGATCGGATTGTAGGTGGGGTAGCTCGTCCCGTCAAGCCGGGGTCGAAGGGTGGGGCCTTCCCAGGGGGTGCGGCTTTACTGTGTCGCTTGGCCGGGCCGTCTGAGGATCAGATGGGGTTGGAGGGGGACGGGACGGAGGCGGGTAGACGGCGCGCTCGGGGAGGATGCTGGGCTGCCGCCCGCCGGCGCAGACGGCAGCCCAGGGGAAACGTCATGCCCGGATCTCCTGGCGCTGGAAGAGCACATAGCCCAGGGCGAACAGCAGGATGGTCGCGGCGATGAGCCCTGTGAGATGCGGCCAGATGAGGAGCACGCTCTGGCTGAGAGGCAACGGGGTGCCCAGGACGGCCCCCTGGAGCTGAATGGGAAGCACCAGGCCGAAAGCCCGCACCGTGGGCTGTAGCAGCGCCAGCGTGATCTCGGCGTACAGCGTGTTCGGCGACAGGCGCGTGAGCGCCAGCTCCAGCTTGGCCTGGGCCAGGATCTCCTGGGGGAACCCGAACCGGATCGGCTGCAACAGTTGGGCCAGCAGGCTGGCGATGGTGCTCCAGAAGACGGTGAAGAACAGCCAGACGGCGATGGAGGCCAGGGCAGCCGTGGCCGGCTGGCGGAAGACGATCGAGAACACCATGGCCAGCCCCAGCCAGATCCCCCCGTAGAAGATCGTGGCCAGTAGGAACCACAGGCTCCGTGCGACCTCCTCGCCTCCCGGGGGAACGCCCAGGCGCAGCAGGCCCATGCCGATGATCAGCAGCCAGATGGCCGTCAGGACCAGGGCCAGCGTGAAAAGCCGGGCCAGGAACTTCCCCAGGAGCAGGGCATCGCGATAGATAGGCTGCGCCAGGACGCGGGACATCGTCCGCCGGTTGAACTCCCCGTTCACCGCGTCGAATCCCAGGGCGATCGCGATCAACGGCACCAGGAATCCCAGGAACCCGACGAAGGCGGGCAGTGGATCACGCGCGGTCGTGAACAACCTGAGGAACAGGAACGGATCGTGGCTCACGGTCGTCCGCAGGTTCTCCATCGACGCGTACACGGTGCCGACCGCCGTCAGGACGATGAGCAACTCCAGGATCCGCATGCGGACGCTGGTGAGGTGATCGGCCATCTCCTTGGCCACCACCGCCCACAGGCCGGTCCATGGTGAACCCTCCCGCACCCGCTCACGCTGAGACACTTGCAGGGACATGGCTCACCTCCTGGAAGTATCGAGCGTATATCTCGTCGAGGCTCGGCTCCTCCAGCTCCAGCGCGCAGAGCTGACCGCCCGCCTCGATGACGGCGCGGGCGGCCTCCCGGCGTAGATCCCGCTGAGCCTCCACCTCGTAGATGTTCTCGCTCGGGTGGCGCACCTCCGCCACCTCCGGCAGGGCGCGCAGCGCCTTTTCCAGCGCGTCCGTGGGGCCTTCGACCTCAAGGCGGACCCGGTACGCGCTTCCGCACACGCGCTGGGCCAGCTCCTTCACCGTGCCCTCCACCACCATGCGTCCCTCGCGGAACAGGCCCACCCGGTCGCATACGGCCTGCACCTGGTACAGCAGGTGCGAGGCCAGCAAGACGGTGATGTCCTGGGCCTTCAGGTTGCGGATGATGTCCAGGAACTCCCGGGCGGCCTCCGGATCCAGCCCCTGGGTCGGCTCGTCCAGGATGACGAGCTGGGGGCGCTTGATGAGGAGATCCGCGACGCCCAGCCGCTGGCGCATCCCTCGCGAGAACGTGCCCACGGGCCGGTCGGCGACCTCGCTCAGACCCATCTGCTCCAGGGCCTCATCGATGCGTTCGTACGCCTCGGCGCGGCGCAGGCCGTTGAGCTTGGCGATGTAGATCAGGTTCTCGCGTGCGGTCATCTCATCGTAGAAGCCGACCTGATCGGGGAGATACCCCACGCGAGCCTTGACGCTCAACGGCTCCCGTGCCGGGTCGAAGCCCAGCACGCGCACGGTGCCCGCTGTGGGCTCGGTGAGGCCCAGGATCATGAGGATGGTGGTGGTCTTGCCGGAGCCGTTGGGGCCGAGCATGCCGAAGACCTCACCCCGCTGCACCGTCAGGTCGAGTTCCTCGACGGCGACGATGCCGTTGTAGTGCTTGGTGAGGCCGTGCGTTTCGATGACTGGCTCGCCCATGGTTCACCTCCTGCGAGGATCACCGGCGGCCAAAGCGGACCACGGCCAACCCCACCACGGCGACGGCGACGGCGATCAAAGCGACCCCGACCACCCCCCAGAGCGTGGTGGTCAGCACCGTGATGCGGAAGTCCGTCGAGTCAGAGGTGCCTCCCTCGGCCCGGGCTCGAATCGTGATCATGTAGTCGCCGGCCACCGCCTTGTCGGAGGGCCGGATCTTGGCCGTCGCCTCCACCTGCTGGCCGGCCGGGATCTCCGGGATCTCCTTCGGATCGAACTCTACGGACCACCCGGTGGGCTGTGTGGCGCTCAGCTTCACGTCGTGAGCCGGCGCGCTGCCGGTGTTCCGCACGACGATCTGGAGCGGGGACTCCCGGCCCGCGTACGCCTCGCCGGACAGCCGGGCGTCCGGCGCCGTCACGGAGAGGCTGGGCTGCCCCTGCACATCCGCGGTGAGCTCCAGCCTGGCCTGCGCCTCGCCGCCTTGCACCATCACGAGGATCTGGTACTGCCCGGCAGGGGTCTCCCGCGGGGGCTTCACCTCGATGTTGATCCGCTTGGTCTCGTTCGCCTTCACCGGCAGGCTGGTGACCTCCTGGGTGCCAAAGGATGGCTTGAAGCTCACCCGGAACCCCTCCGGGGCCTCGGCACTCAGGTTGACGAGGAGATCCTCATCCCCCTCGTTCTTGAGTTTGGCCTCATAGCGGAAGGTCGTGGTAGGCGTGCCCTTCAGCGTGGGGAGCTCCACCTCCAGCGTGAGCTTGGGCGGGAGCTTCTCCTGGACGGTCAGCTCGATGGGCAGCTCCGCCGTGGCCGTCTTGCCCTTGGCGAGCACGACGAGGCGGTAGGTCCCCGGAGCGACCCCCTTCGGCTGCTCCAGCCGAAGACTCACCGACGCGTCCTCTTTGGAATCGACGTAGACGGACTTGATGACCCGGCCACCGCCGCGGAAGGTGGCGGTCCATCCATCGGGGAGGTCTCGTACGCTGAGACGGACTATCTGCGGGGAAATTCCCGAGCTGCGTATGGTCAGCGAGAGATTCAGGGTCTCGCCTGGTTCCGCAACCTGTGCCGGATAGCGCGTGAAGATCGTTAACCCCTGCGCGCTTCCGCCCTGTGCGAAAGCGGGAACCCATCCTCCACCCAACAGCACGAGGCTCAGCACCATCACTGCGATCCAAACTCGTCGCATGGTTCTACCTCCGTTGGTCATGATGATAGTGATGTAGCTTGGTGCGCCCGTGAGGTTAGAAGCCTAGCCTGCGCGGCGCTCTTAGGTGGAAGTGCAAAAGCACCCTCCATCGATCTCAATAGAAGGTGCTCCTCTTCAGGTTTGGGAGTTGGGGGGTCGCCTCCCGGATACCAAACAACCCAGATTATAGATACAGGGGGGCGAATATGTCAAATCCGGCCGGTTCCGGTAACGTACCCTTTTCGAGGGGAAATGCTGTGGGGAGGTTTTGAGGGGCACGGCCTCCGTAGCGGTGGGCGACCGGCTGGCCGCCCACCTGTCGCACCCTTCACCCATCGTCCCTGCTGCTCGCGATCACTCCTTCTTCTCCCGCAGGAACAGGGTCAGCACGATGCTCACAGCGCTGACCACCAGGCTGCCCAGGAAGGCGGACAGAAATCCATCGACGGAGAACTCGAGCCCCATCCTGTTAGCGATGGCCGAGGTCAGCCAGAGCATGAGCGCGTTGATGACGAGGGTGAACACGCCCAGCGTGGCCATGCGCAGCGGGCAGGTCAGCACCTTGAGCACGGGGCGGATGAGGGCGTTCACGATGCCGAAGATCAGGGCGACGATGACGAGGGTTTCCACGCTGGTGTCGGCGTGGATGCCCGGCACCAGCCGGGTCGCCGCCCACAGCGCTGCGGCGTTGATGACGAGGCGGATGATCAAACGATTCACGGTGACCTCCCGAAGGTACAGCGATGCTTCCTGGCGATGTGGCGCCGACTAGTCGTCCGTCGTTTGTTGTGCTCTCGTGACGGGGTGCGGCCAGAGGATGGCCTGGGAGCCGTCCTCACGATGGGGAGACGGCCCCATGTCGGTTGCTCGTCCCGTCGGCAGGGGGGATTCGACGATTGTGGGTGTCTCGGGCTCCCCGTCAGGATGACCCCGAGGCTCCTCGATCAAGAACAGCCCCGTCAGCGCTGCCAGCATCGCCACGATCCCGCAGAAGAGGAAGACGCTCCGGATGCCGATGACGTCGCCGGCCACCCCCGCGGCCCCCATGGAGAGCAGGTTGGCCACGGTGACGGTGGTCCCGAGGGCCGCGTTCACACGGCCCAGGCGCGCATTGGAGACGCTCATCTGGATCAGGGTCGTGCCTGCCGCCTGCGCGGGCGGGATGAAGAACCCCACCGCGAACATGGCGATCAGGATAAGCGTGAAGGAGGGGGCCAGCCCCACGGCCAGGATCCCGATCCCGATCGCGGCGATGCTGCCCGCCATCATCCGGCCCTTGCGGAGCCGGCCGGCCAGGTTGCCCACGGCCAGGCTGCCGATCAGCATCCCCACCCCCTGGATCGAGTCGATGATGCCCAGCCCCTTGGGCCCGATCCCGAAGTAGCGGTCCATATAGGGCACCCACAGCACGTTCACGGCGCCCAGGCCCAGCATCAGCACGGTGAGCATGGCCATCAGCCCCAGCACGGTGCGGTTGTGGATGCTGACCCACAGGCCCTCCCGCATCTCCTCCCACACGGCCGCCCAGCCTTTGGACGGCTGCGCCTTCTCCGGCCGAGGGGCTCGCTGGCTGGGGATGGTGGCGATGGCCAGCGCCGACACGGCGAAAGTGAGGGCGTTGATGATGAAGGCGATGTCCACGCCGTGGTATTCGATCAGGAACCCCGCCGCGGCCGGCCCCAGCAGCATGGCGGCGGTCTGGGCCGTCTGGGCCAGGGCGTTCGCGGCCAGCAGCTCGCCCGGGGAGACCAGGTTGGGGATGGTGGCGTCCCGGGCCGGGTTGAAGAAGCTGCCCATGGTGCCGTGCAGGAAGCCCACCAGGTAGTAGATCCACACCTGCTCGGGCCCGCGCACCAGCAGGCACAATAGGACCAGCCCGCCGCGCGTCAGGTCGCTGAGCAGCATGACCCAGCGGCGATCCCATCGATCCACGTAGACCCCGGCCACCATGCCGAAGAGGAGCTGGGGCAGGGAGAAGGAGATCGTCATCACGCTCATGGCCAGCGTGGAGCCGGTGAGCTGGTTGACGCTGATGAGCAGGGCCAGGAAGTAGAAATAGTTGCCGATGTGGGCGATGACCTGGCCCAGCCATAGGTTGCGGAAGTGGCGGTGGCGGAGAACGGAGGCGAAGTTCCCTCGCTGGCCGGTCATGGCGTCTCCGTTGCAGGCGTCATCGGTCGGCGCATGGTGACGAGGGTCCGATAGGCCTCGAAGCCGGCCGCTTGCAGGGCCTCAATGAGCTGTTGATGCTCCGTGTGGGCCTGGATGTGGATCTCCCACGCGGGGTAGCCGGCCAGGAGCTGTAGCGCCAGGGCGACCAAAGCGGGCTCGTATGTGCCCCAATGTGTCGGGTGCACCCATATCTCCAGCCGATGAGGAGGGCGCCAGCGGGTGCCGCGCACGATCAGGGCGGCGATCAGTTGCCTGTCCCGGCGCAGCCCCAGCCGCCATACCCGCTCCCGGGCGATCAGGCGGTTCAGCCATTCGCCCAGGCGCTGGTCGACCGTGATCCGGAAGCGGTGCAGGCGAAGCGGTTGCCACCACTGGGCCAGCGGCGGGGTCGCGGCCATCGCCAGGTCGTAGATCTCCCTCCAGGCCTGGGGGGGCAGTGGCTCCATGGGAAGAGGGGAGGGCATCGGGGGTGGGTTTTTCGGAGGGGCCGGCCGCCGCAGTTCGCTAGTGCCCGTGATGGCTTCGAACCCCAGGCGCTCGTACAGCCGGCGGGCGATCTCGTTGTCCTCTCTCACCTGCAGGACCGCCCAGGTGCCGCCGTGGAGGTGGATGTGCTCCAGCGCGGCCTCCATGAGCGCCCGGCCGATCCCGTGTCTGCGGTAGGCGGGATCCACGGCCACATTGGCGATCTGCCAGCGGCGCGCATGGACGTCGGCGCGCTGCACGGTGACGTTGCCGACCACCCGTCCGTCCTCGATCCACACGTATCCGCCGAACAGCTGAGGCCAGTCGCTCGCCCGGCTCAGCCATCCCACCATGCCGCCGAGGTGCCCCATCAGGCGTAACTCGCGCAGGGCGGCCTGACCGGTCGGGTCCAACTCCCCTGCGAAGGCGTGCTCGATGAGGTCGGCGACCTGGGAGAGGTCACGCCGGGGATCCAGTGGGCGCAAACCCCGGAACGGGCGTGATGGGTTGAATACTGTGGTGGCCATAACGCTCTCTCGAGATAAAGATCGGGCAAACGGCCGTCTGCTCGGAAGGGACGAGGAGGAGCGAGGGACGGACGACCGTCTTTCGCTCTCATCCGCGATGCTGCAGCCCGGCAGGGCTAGCATGATAGCTGGCTTGAATGGGTACATGGGCTCAGCCTGCCCTGTCGTACCTCATTATACACCTTCCGCTTCGTTCCGTGGAAATGCTGTGAAATCGGAAGAGAGCCGGGGCCTCCGGTGAATTTCCAGGCATGCTCTGAAGGCTCCCGGAGTTGCGATGAACGGGGCTGTCCGGGTGCTGCGTAGGACAGCCGATGACGTCCCTGTTCCAGATTGACGATGGATGGGACGAAAGGATACCGGCATGGTCAGCTCGGCATCCGGTGCTCGGCCCATCGCCTGGCGGCGGGCGGGCGCTCCGAGGATGCCTCGTAGCGCTCGAGCCGCCGGCCCAGGATGACCAGGAGGCGTCCCACGCGGGCCAGGGCTCTGCAGAGCGGGCCGGATAGCCAGCCCCGCCGGGCGATGCCCGCTCGACATAGCAGGCGATGGCGCTCCGCCTCTTGCAGGCGGTGTCGTCTTTGTTCCTCTGCGAGGCGCATGGCCACGCGATGATCAGGAAGGAACATCTTTCCCCTCCTTGGAAGGGCGGGTGCGGGTCGGGCTGTGGGGCGGAACGGCTGCCCCGTTCCCTCGGTCGCTGGACCTCTACGCCCCTACTCCCCTTTGCTGATTCGAATGCTGCCGTTCGTGGTCCTCAGTTGAACCAGGGTATCCCCGCCCTCTCCGATCTGGCCGAGGAGGCGTGTGCGCCCTCCTTCGGTGATGGCCACCGAGAAGTCCGTTCGCACGCTCCCGTTGGTGGTGGCCGCGTCCAGCTTGCCCGAGAAGTCCGGCGGCAGCGTCAGGCGGATGGATCCGTTGGAGGTCGTCGCCGTGATGGGGGCGGCGCCACGGCGTACGGTCACGTCGATGGCGCCATTGGAGGTCGTGAGGTTCACGCGCTCCTCCGGCCGATCGAGCAGGGCCAGCACCTTTCCGTTGGACGCGTGGGCTTCCACCCGCCCGGAGACGTCGTACAGTTCGACTTTGCCGTTGGTGGTGATCGCATCGACCGCCTTGCCCACGTTGCTGACCCGGATCCTGCCGTTCACGGTGCGAAGGCTCACGCTCACGGCGCTGGGCCCCTGGATCTCGTAGCGCACGGCCACATGAGTGCCCAGCGGGGGCTTGGGGTGTTCCTTGTAGATGTGGATCGCGTCCCCTTCCCGCTTGACGTGGATCTGGACCTGCCGGGCGAACGCTCGCGCCGCCTCCTCGTTCGGCGCCCGGATCTCCTTCCAGGCGCGGACGGTCACCTTGTCCTGCTCGGAGCCGTCATAGAGGATCTCGCCGTTTTCCGCCTCCACGTGAATCCGGGAAGCGCCCGTCGCGTCGACCTCCTGGCTTTTCTCCTCCTTGTACCATGTGCCGGCGCCCAGCAGGGAGAGGATGCGTGCGATCCAGCCGGGGTCAGCAGGGATCGGGATATCCTCATCCCTTCCGGGACCCGGTCGCTCTGCGGGCCGATCCTCCGTCGGGAGATCACCCTCGAGGGCGGCCAATAGCCGATCGGCCTCGTCGATGGTGATCTTCCTGGCGGACAACATCTCCAGGATCTTCTGTCGTTCCTCGTGCATGGCGTGCCCTCCCTTTCGCCGCTATGAACCACCGAGTCGTGTGATTCGATGTGAGGATGAAGATTCTGATGGATTCTACCCCTTGTGTTTAATTTTGTCAAGTGTAAGTTTATAGATATTGATGTGTGGTTGTAAATACGTGAGATCTTCCGTTGGGGAGAAGATTGGATGTGGAGGGGGCCTTCCCTCCACGAAAAACCCCACCTTTCCGGCCTGCACCTGCCTTTCTCGGCTCTTGCCGAAGAACCCAGGCCGAGGCCGGGCAGGTCGAAGGCAGAAAAAGGGCTTTTTCCGGAGGGGCTCCCCACGGCGGAAGCGACGGCATTTCTCAGAACGCGTCTGAAAATCTACCGGTAAAG
>JAADGJ010000123.1:17803-18304 GCA_013152435.1 Chloroflexota bacterium
GGGGACCTCCCCTCCACGGAAAACCCCACTTTTCCGGCCTGCACCTGTCTTTCTCGGCCCTTTCCGCAGGCCCCAGGCCGAGGCCGGGCAGATCGAAAGCGGGAGAAGGACTTTTCCGGAGGGGCTCCCCACAGCGGAGGCGACGGCATTTCTCAGAACGCGTCTGAAAATCTACCGGTAAAGTATCTGAGGGGCTTCTTCAGTTACTAGCTCCACAGGGGGAGGTGTGGAGGGGGCCTCCCCTCCACGGAAACCCCGCTTTTCCGGCCTGCACCTGCCTCTCTCGGCCCTTTCCGCAGGCCCCAGGCCGAGACCGGGCAGGTCGAAAGCGGGGGAAGGACTTTTCCCGGAGGGACGGAGCTCTTCCGGCCTCCCCATAGCGGGGTAAGGGAGGATTATCTGTGGGGATGGTTAGCGTCTTGTCAAGTGGTGTAAATTACGGTGGTGCTTCCGGTGGGCACGGTCGATAGATCCTTCCCCGAGTTCCACCTCCTGGCTAAC
>JAADGJ010000124.1 GCA_013152435.1 Chloroflexota bacterium
GTGGCCGGCGCCCTGGCGCTGATCTGGGTGGGCTGTTATGCGGATATGCTGGGAGCGGTGCAGGCGGGGGCCGGGGGGCGGGCCTTCGGCGTCCCGTTGCGGCGCTGGCAGGAGACGCTGGCCGTGGCCCGGGAGTGGGCCGATCGCCTGGGGACGCAAGAGGTGCGCGTCGCGGTGAGCGGGGTCGATCCCGGCTATGAGAGCGAACCTGCCGTCGTGGCCATGCTGATCGGGAACCCCCCTTGGGCGCGTTTCGTGGCGCCGTCCTCGCCGGCCGCGCTGCTCCTGGCCTACGATCGCCCGAGCCTGTATCTGTGGGCGATTCAGTCCCCGGAGACGGAGGAGGCGTTGCGTCGCCTGGGGCAGCTGGTGTGGGAGGGAGATCTGGCCGATGGCCATCCGCCCGCCCGGCTCTATCGGCTGCCGCCCGCCGCTCAGATCGACCTGGAGATGACGCCCTTGCAGCCGGAGCCCGTGTTCGATGTGGGGATGGCCCTGATGGGATACGCGTTCCCCTCCGATGCGCGAGCGGGTCGGCCGCTGGTGGTGACGTTATTCTGGCACGTGCTGGACCCTCCTCCCGAGGTGCGCACGCGGGACATGACGGCGTTCAATCACATCCTGGACGCCTCCGGCGAGCGCGTGGCACAGGTGGATGGCATGGCTTTGCTGAGTCGAGACTGGTGGCCCGGCGATGTCCTGGTTCAGCCGTATCGGGTCCAGCTGCCGTCCGGCACGTACGTCTGGCGGGTCGGGCTATACAGTCGGGCGGACGGCGGCCGCTCCCTGGTCTCCACCGGCGGCGACTTCGTGGACCTGGGGCCGCTGGTGGTGCAACCGTAGCATGCCGCTGCCCGCCCGACTCATAATCCGCTCACAAGATCTGAGATAGGAACTCCTTGGTGCGTTCCTCCTGCGGATTATTGAAGATCTCCTCCGGGGTGCCGCTCTCCACGATCTTTCCCTCGTCGAAGAAGTACATTCGATCGCACACCTCACGGGCGAATCCCATCTCATGGGTGACGACGATCATCGTCATGCCCGACTCCGCCAGCTCCCGCATCACATCCAGCACTTCCTTGATCATCTCCGGGTCCAGAGCTGACGTGGGCTCATCGAACAACATGATCTTGGGCTGCATGGCCAGCGCCCGGGCGATGGCGACCCGCTGTTGCTGGCCGCCCGAGAGCTGAGCCGGATATTTATCGGCCTGCTCCGGGATCCCCACGCGCTCCAGCAGCTCCAGCGCGATCTGCTCCGCCTTGGCCTTGGGCCACTTGCGCACCCAGATCGGCGCCAGCGTGATGTTGTCGATCACCTTGAGATGGGGGAAGAGATTGAAGGACTGGAAGACCATGCCCACCTCGCTGCGGATGGCCTCGATGTTGCGGATATCGTTGGTCAGCTCGATGCCATCGATGATGATCTGGCCCTTCTGGTGATCTTCCAGTCGGTTGAGGGTGCGGATGAACGTGGACTTACCGGAGCCGGAGGGCCCGAAGATCACCACGACCTCGCCGCGCTTGACCGTCATGCTGATGCCGCGGAGCACGTGGAAATCGCCGAACCATTTATGCACATCTCGGCAGATGATGATGTCCTCGACCGAGTTCTGCCTCTCCTCAGGCATAGATGTACCTCCACCGCTGTTGGTTTACCGCTCGCCCACGCCCAGGGCCTCCTCCAGGCGGTAGCTGGAGTAGGACATGGCGTAGCTGAAGATGAAGAAGATGACGGCGATGAACAGGTATACCTCTCGATGCAGCCCCAGGAACTGCGGGTTGGCCAGCACCGCCCGGCCGACGTTCAACAGGTCCATGAGGCCGATGATGGCCACCAGCGTGGTGTCCTTGAACAGGCTGATGAACTGTCCCACGATGGCGGGGATCACGGCTCGTAGCGCCTGGGGCAGCACGATGAAGAGGAGGATCAGGGGGCCGCTCAGCCCCAGCGCCCGGGCCGCCTCCACCTGTCCTTCCGGTACGGACTGAAGCCCGCCGCGCACGTTCTCTGCCATGTACGCCGCGCTGAACAGCGTGATGCCCACCATGGCACGGATCACGCGGTCGATGCGAAGCCCCGGAGGCAGGAAGAGGGGCAGCATGATCTGCGCCATGAAGAGGATCGTGACCAGCGGCACGCCTCGGACCAGCTCGATGAAGAGGATGGAAAACGTGCGGATCACGATCATCTCGCTGCGGCGGCCCAGGGCGAGGAGCACGCCCAGCGGGAACGAGGCCAGGATGCCCACGACCGCCAGAAGGAAGGTCAGCAAAAGGCCGCCCCACAGGTTCGTGCCGATGGGGGGAAGCCAGGGGGTCCCCTGGAAGCCGCGCAGCAGGACGATGGTCAGCGGGAACAGCAGGAACCACACGGCCAGGAGGCCCCTCGCCATCCGCCGACGGAGGAGGTCGCCCCGCGTGCTCAGCACGTGGCCGAGGATGAAGCCGATGAATACGGCGGCCAGGCTGGCGAATAACCACAGACGTACCCCCAGGCTGAAGGGAAGCAGCCCCAGCAGGCCGAAGCCGGTTGCCAGGCTGATGGAGATGCTTCGGATGATGCCCTTCCACGTCCCCCAGCTCAGGCCGAACAGCAGGGCGATCAGCGTGACCAGAAGCTGCACGCGCCATACCTGGTCGGGCGGGTATTGGCCCACCATGAACAGGCGCAGGTTGGCCGTGACCACGTCCCACCGGGCTACGGTCAACGCCCAGTGCAGGAAGTTCGTGAGGATGACGTAGAGCAGCCAGGCGGAGAAGAACGTGAGCAGTGTGTTGTACCAGGAGCTGAATAAGTTCTGACGGAGCCACCCGATCACGCCGAGCGACGTAATCGGAGGGCGCATGACCTCGGAATCTGTGGCCATATTCACCTCACCACGAATTGTACGCGTCGATTGTACCAGTTCATGAACAGGGCGGTCAGCAGGCTGATGCTCAAGTAGCTGCTCATGATCATGATGATGACCGGCACGGGCTGCCCCGTCTGGTTGGCGATGGTGCCGCCCACGGCGAAGAGGTCAGGGTACCCCACGGCGATGGCCAGGCTGGAGTTCTTGGCCAGGTTCAGGTATTGGCTGGTCAGCGGGGGGATGATGATGCGCAGCGCCTGGGGGAAGATCACCAGGCGGAGCATCTGCGCGTTGCTGAGCCCCAGCGCCCGAGCCGCCTCCAGCTGCCCGCGTGGGACGGCCTGGATCCCGGCGCGCACGATCTCGGCGATGAAGGCGCCCGTATACACCACGAGCCCGACGAGCAGGGCGGTGAACTCCGGCGTCAGCGTCCGGCCGCCCGTGAAATTGAACCGCTGTAGAACGGGCATCTCCCACGATACGGGCGTCTCGCCCGGGAGGTACCATCCGAGGATCGGCAGCACGATGAACACGATCAGGCCGACGGTGATCGGGTACGTCGTCCGTCCCGTGCGGAGCTGGTACTGGATCAGCACGCGCCATGCGAGGATGCCCAGGATGATCCCGGCGGCCAGGGTGAGCAGCCAGAGCTTAAACGTGGGCGAGGGGATCAGCCATGGCATGGTGACGCCGCGCTGGTGGATGTAGATGTTGCCGGGGAGCTCCAGGCTCTGGCGCACCGGGGGGAGCTGGAGGATCACGGCGAAGTACCAGAACACCAGCTGGACCAGCAGCGGGGTGTTCCGGATCAGCTCGATGTACGCCCCCACGATGCGGGTCAGCAGCCAGTTGTTGGACAGCCGGGCGACGCCGACGATCACGCCCAGGATCGTGGCGAAGAGGATGCCCAGCCCACTCACGAGCAGCGTGTTGACCACGCCTACCAGAAACGCTCGCCCGTAGGTATCGCTGGGGCTGTACCGGATGCCCTCGCCGATCTCGAAGCCGGCCTCCAGCTTCAGGAAGCCGAAGCCCAGGGATAGCCCTCGCTGGGCCAACGCGTGGGTCATATTTGCATACAGCAGCCCGGCGACCAGGATCACGACCAGCAGGAACAGGATCTGAGTGAAGATGGCGAGCACACGGACGTCTCGCCAGAAGGGTACCGGCTGATGATGGAATCTAGCCTGTTGGGCCATACACGTTCACCTGTCGCTAGGATTCGGTGTGGTGGGGGACGGAGATGGCCCCCGAGTCATTTCGAGGCGGTCCCCATCCGGCAGCACAGCGGGCCACGCGGCGAACCGCCGGGGCCGGGTGGGGACCAGGGTCCGTGAGGTGTGACCGCTCACGGGAGGCCTCTTTACTACAAAGGCAGCCCGGCATGCCCTCAGGAATGCCGAGCTGCCTCACGCTCAGGCCACGGGCGTGGCCGGTTTAACGGAACGGTGGCGAGTAGAGGAGACCGCCGTCCGTCCACAGCTTGTTCGGACCTCGATCCATGTTGAACGGGGTGCCGGGGCCCAGGTTGCGATCGAAGATCTCCCCGTAGTTGCCCACGTGGCGGATGATCCGCACGACGAAGTCGTTGGACAGCCCGAGTTGCTCACCCAGGTTGCCCTCCAACCCCAGCAGACGGCGGGTGACCGGGTCCTTGGAGTCCATGAAGCTGTCGATGTTCTGGGAGTTGATGCCCAGCTCCTCCGCCTGGATGGTCCCGAAGACGATCCACTTGATGACGTCGAACCACTGATCGTCGCCGTGGGGCACGACCGGGCCCAGCGGCTCCTTCGACATCACGACGTCGAGGATGATGTGGTCGGCCGGGTTGGCGAAGACGGTGCGGCGGGCCGCCAGCTGGGAGCGATCGCTGGTGACGGCATCGCAGCGCCCCTCTTCGTAGGCCGCATACGTGGCGTCGATCTCCTCGAACACCACCGGCGTGAACTCGATCCCGCGCGCCCGCATCTGATCGGTCAGGTTAAGCTCGGTGGTGGTGCCGGTCTGCACGCAGATGGATGCCCCGGCCAGATCCTCCAGCTTCGTCGCTCCGAGCTCCTTGTGCACCATCATGCCCTGGCCGTCGTAGAAGGTGGTGGGGGCGAAGTTACCCCAGCTGGCGTCTCGGGAGATGGTCCACGTGGTGTTGCGGATCAGCACGTCGATCTCGCCGGTCTGCAGGGCGGTGGATCGCTCCTTGGCGGACAGGGGACGGAACTCGACGGCGTTCGGGTCATCGAAGATGGCGGCTGCCACCGCCCGGCAGTAGTCGGCATCGAACCCGGTGAAGTTGCCGGTGGTCTCGTCCAGGTAGCTGAACCCGGGCAGGCCGCCGTTGACGCCGCAGATCACCTTCCCTCGTGCCTTGACGGTCTCCAGCCGGCTGCCTTGCTGAGCGGCCGGAGCTGCCTCCGCCGGCTTAGGCGCCTCCTCGGCGGAGGTCTCGGCCGCGGGGGCCGGAGCCGGCTGCGCCGCCATCTGGCAGGCGGACAGGAGCAACCCCAGCACGACGAACAGCGTGAAGGTCATCGCCAGAAGCCTACGATCCATGATTTCTCCTCCTTAATGCTTGGTGGATAGGGATCAGCGCACGCATGCAACACGAGCATGGGGGAGGGCTGCTACGTCGATGTGCGTGTGCCTTCTGTTATTGTGTGGGGGAATGGAACGCTTGCCAACGGGGAGGGCTTCCCCCCAGGGCTGCGTCGTTTACGGTTGAATTAGGATCTATGGGTTGATACAGGCGTCAGGATCCCAAGGCGCCGCCATCACGCAAAACATCATACGTGTTTACACATTGGGCGGTATGCAAGGAGTGGACAGCGAGGTGATGAGTTCGTTGGCGGTTGCGCTGATCCTTGACACCTGAGGGTTCCCACGTATGCCGTGAGACAGGACAAGCTCCCCGGAAGCACGTATGGGGCTCATACGATCCGGAAGTGGACCGGCTTCTGTGCCCGATCACCGAGGGGGAATCGCCTCGGTTCACCTCGACCAAAACCGGCTATTCAGTCGGCTTGTCTTGCTGTCGTGAGCTTGGTTGCAAGCATATCACGAGGAGGGGAAAAAGTCAAGTGCGTTTTTGAATTGACATAATGGATGCGCCCGCAATCCTTCGGTGTCCTCTCTGCGATTCCGGGGCGGGATTATGGACGACCGCCGCATGGGGATGCTCATTGACAGGTTTCCCTCCGGAGTTTATAATATCGGAAGTCGATATCGAGATCCGTTAACAAGGGGCGGGGTATGGACCAACTGGTACGGGAGTTCTTCAGCGGATTCATCAAGATCCACATCCTCTACCACGCGGGGAAGGGTCCGATCTATGGGCTGGAGATGATCGAGGAGCTGCGCCGCCATGGGTATGACCTGAGCCCGGGCACGTTGTATCCCACCTTGCACGCGTTGGAGGAGGCGGGGTATCTGGTGTCGGAGAGAAACGTCGTGGGCGGCCGGGTGCGCCGCTATTATCAGCTGACGGATCGAGGGCGCCAAGCGCTCGCGGTGGCACGAGCGCGCATCCGGGAGCTCACGGAGGAGGTCCTGTCCGACGACTGAGAGGGCGGATATCGGGATAGGGATTTCACAGGAGGAGGAGCACATGGCCGTTCAATCGGACGCGCGAGCGCAGGAGACACGTTTCTTCGGCCTCACCAGAAACGTGTTCGTGTTGGGGTTGGTCAGCTTCCTGACCGATGTGAGCTCGGAGATGACGCTGACGTTGCTGCCCCTGTTCCTGGCCAACGTGCTGGGCGTAAGGACGTCCATCATCGGCCTGATCGAGGGGGTGGCTGAGGCGACGGCCAGCCTGATGAAGGTGGGGAGTGGATGGTGGTCGGATCGTGTGGGGCGGCGGAAGTGGCTCACCTTCGCCGGCTATGCGCTGTCCGCCGTGGCCAAGCCGTTCCTGGCGGTGGCGGGGAATTGGGGGACGGTGTTGGCCGTGCGGTGGACGGATCGGGTAGGGAAGGGGATCCGCACCTCTCCCCGGGACGCGCTGCTGGCCGATTCGGCGCCCGTGGAGACGCGGGGCCGGGCGTTTGGCTGGCATCGGGCGGCTGACACGGCCGGCGCCGTGGTGGGGCTGGCCCTCTCCGCGTGGGTGATCGCCGCGACCCAGCGCGCCACGTTGGAGTTGACCCAGGCCACATATCGTACCATCGTACTCATCGGCATCATCCCCGGGTTCCTGGCGGTGCTGTTGCTGGCGGTCTTCGTGCAGGACGTGCGGCCTTCCGGGCCTCGCTCCAAAGGGGGACCCCTATTGCGGGCCCGTGGGTTCTCGCTCCCGTTTTACATGTTTCTGGGCGTCATCGCTCTCTTCACCCTGGGCAACTCGTCCGATGCCTTTCTGCTGTTGCGAGCGCAGAACCTGGGGCTGAGCGCGTTCCACATCGCTTTGATGCTGGTCGGGTTCAACGTGCTGTATTCGCTGATCGCGATGCCGGCGGGCGTGCTGTCCGATCACCTGGGCCGCCGGCGGGTCATCCTCATCGGTTGGGGGCTGTACGCCCTGGTGTATCTGGGCTTCGCCGTGGCGGGGACGGCCTGGCAGGTGGTCGCCCTGTATGTGTTATACGGTCTGTATTACGGGACGACGGAAGGGGTGGCCCGGGCGTTTGTGGCCGATCTCGTGCATGGAGGCCAGCGAGCGACCGCATACGGGTTGTATCATGCGGTGGTAGGGCTGATGGCCTTCCCGGCTAGCCTGTTGGCCGGGATCCTGTGGCAGACGTGGGGGCCGGCGACGCCGTTCTACTTCGGCGCTCTGTTGGCGGCGCTGGCTGCGGTGGGGCTGATGGCCCTGGTGCGGCCGGGCTCGACCCCGGCGGCGTGATGGCCCCGGCACATCCTCGACGCGAAAAGGCCCCCGAAGCTTCGGGGGCCTTGTGATTGCCTCAAAGGGATGCGAGCTTAGAAGCCGCCGTACCCGCCGCCGGGCGCCTGGGGAGCGGCCTTCTCCGGCTCGGGGATATCGGTGATCAACGCCTCGGTGGTCAGGATCATGGCCGCGATGCTGGCCGCATTCTCCACCGCCGAGCGGGTCACCTTCGCCGGATCGATGATGCCGATCTCGAACATATCCACATACTCGCCGGTCATCACGTTGTAGCCGATGTGCTTGTTGCCCTGCTCCTCCTGGTACCGGCGGATGTTCTGCACGATCACGGCGCCGTCCTCGCCCGCGTTGAAGGCCAGCTGTCGTGTCGGTTCCTCCAACGCTCGGCGCACGATCTTCACACCGGTGGCCTCATCCTCATACTCGGTCTCGATGTCGTTCAGCGCCTCCGCGGCGTTCAGCAGCGTCACGCCGCCGCCGGGCACGATCCCCTCCTCGACCGCCGCCCGGGTCGCACTCAGCGCATCCTCCACCCGGTGCTTCTTCTCCTTCAACTCC
>JAADGJ010000125.1 GCA_013152435.1 Chloroflexota bacterium
TTTCGTCTTCGCGGCGAGATAAGTTCCGCTTGACCCCGGCGCGCTGGCGGGGTAGTATAGTCGGGATCCCCCTGAGATGTGAAGGAGGCGAGTACATGAGCGGCATGACCAAGCGTGAACGGTTGGAGGCGACTTTTCGAGGTCAGCCGGTAGATCGGGTTGCGGTGGCGTTGTGGCGTCATTGGCCCGTGGACGATCAGCGGGCGGAGGATCTGGCCCGGTCCACGGTGGCCTTTCAGCGTGAGTTCGACTTTGATTTCATCAAGGTGACCCCCTCCAGTGATTTCTGCCTGGAGGACTGGGGCACGGAGAGCATATGGCTGGGCGCGGAGGAGGGCACGCGCAAGTACGTGCACCATCCTGTGCGGGAACCGGGCGACTGGGAGAAGCTATCCGTCCTCGACCCGCTGCAAGGCGGGCTGGGACGTCAGGTGCGCTGTCTGCAACTGATCGGCCAGGACGTGGGTGATGAGGTGCCGTTCATCCAGACCATCTTCAGCCCGCTGGCCCAGGCCAAGAACCTGGCGGGTGAGCGCATGTTGGTCCATATGCGCCAGTATCCGGACGCGTTTCACGCCGGCCTGGAGACCATCACTCAGTCCATCATCCGCTTCGTGGAGGCCATCAAGCCCACCGGGATCGCCGGGATCTTCTACGCGGTCCAGCATGCGACCTATCATCTGCTGAGCGAGGATGAGTATCGCACCTTTGGCCGCCCCTACGATCTGCGCATCCTGGAGGCGGTGCAGGACTGCTGGTTCAACCTGCTCCACTTGCACGGAACCGACATCATGTTCGACCTGTTCCGGGACTATCCCGTGCAGGCGATCAACTGGCATGACCAGGAGACGCCGCCGTCGCTGCGGCAGGCGTTGGGGCTCTTCCCCGGCGCGGTGGTCGGCGGGCTCAGCCGGTGGGACACGGTCGTGCGGGGCGATCCGCAGGAGGTGATCGCCCAGGCGCGAGCGGCCATCAGCCAGACGGAGGGGATCCGGACGATCCTGGGGACGGGATGTGTGACCCCTATCGTGGCCCCGATCGCCAATATCCGGGCGGCGCGGCAGGCGGTGGAGAGGGATGCATAGATCTTGGAGGTGCGGGACTCGGAGGATACGTGCGATTTGAGATGAACTTCTGCCCACGCTGTGGGCATCTTCTGGAGGATCGAGAGGCCTTCGGGCGGGTGCGGCGTGTGTGTCCGGCCTGCGGGTTCGTCTTCTTCCGTGACCACAAGGTGGCCGTGGGAGCGCTGATCGAGCGCGATGGGCGGGTTCTCCTCGTGCGTCGTGCCGTGACCCCACGCATGGGAATGTGGGCGCTGCCGGCCGGGTATATGGACTACGATGAGGTGCCGGAGCAGGCATTGCGCCGTGAGGTGCGGGAGGAGACGGCGCTCGACGTCCATGTGGGTGATGTCCTGGGGGTGTTTCCCCTGGACAACCCTGACGCTCGAGGGGTGATCATCGTCTACTGGGCACGTGCGAACGCGGGCGAGGCCCGGGCGGGCGATGACGTCAGCCAGGTGGGGTGGTTCGCGCCTGACGAACTGCCGGACGATCTGGCCTTTGAGAGCACCCGGTGGGCGCTGGCGCGCTGGCAGGCCAGAGGTCTTGACATCCCCTGATGTCGCGCCTCGGATATATCAGGCGAGTGCAGCCCTCGGGCCATTGGCAGGCCCGGGGGCTTGCTGTTTCCGCAGTCCCTCCTCTTTGCGCCGGTTCGCCTTACTATGCGGGTGTGTTCTCTGTGCCAGGGCGCTTACTCCTGCGGCCCCTTGGGGGGCTTCTCCCCGCCGAGTAGCCGATTCAGCTCCTGGTTGAGGGCACGCAGGCCGGTGACCAGCGCCTTGCGGATCTCCTGAACGGTTTCCGTCTTCTCGATGGATTCCACCGCCTCCTGGGCCTGCTCCACGATCTCCTCGGAGACCAGGCGCTCCTTGGCGGTCTCCAGCACTTCATCCACCTGCTCGCCCAGCTCGCGTAGTCCCTCTTTGACCTCTTGCTCCAGCTCCTGGCGCTCTGGGCTCTCCCAGGCTTCCTTGAGGGCTCGTCCAATCTGTTGACCGAGCTGCTTTAGCTCCTCGATGACGTCCTCGGTGGGGGGCTTCTCTTGACCCTTCGTCTGCTCGTCCATCCTCTTCCCTCCGTCTATTACTTGCAACTACCGGACGACGCTTTCGCTGTGGGGAGGCCCGGGGGCTTCGCCCTTCCGGAAGAAGCCCCTCTTTTGCCTTCGACCTGCCCGGCCTCGGCCCAGATCCCTACGGAAAGGGCCGAGAAAGGCAGGTACAGACCGGAAAAGTGGGATTTCTGTGGAGGGGACCTCCCCTCCACACCTCCCCCTGTGGAACTGGTCGTTGAGGGAGCCTCCTCAGACATCTTGCCGGTAAATTTTCAGACACGCTCTTAGGCCCTTCGGAGAGGGCCGAGCAGGGCAAGTACAGGCCGGAGAAGCGGGTTTCCCGCGGCGGGGACCTCTCCTCCACACCTCCCCCTCTGGATCTGGTAGCCGAGGGAGGCTCTTAACGGACTATGATGGGCGTCTCCGAGAGCAGGAGACGATCGCCCAGCAGGTTGCCGGCCGCGTCCCGGATAGGGAGGCGAGCATTGGTGGCGGGCAGGTACATGCCTACCTCCAAGATATACGTCCCCGGCGTCGCATCGTTGGCGATGGTGAACGTGTGCCGGTCCGTCAGATACTCGCCGGGCAGCCAGCCGGTGGTGGGATAGGCGCCATCGCCGGGCGGGGCGTCCCGTTGGCCTCGGAATCGCCCCTGATCGTCCAGCAGGTGGATGAACACCGTGTACTCCTCGTCGGCCGGCTCGATCGCCTCCCAGTACAACGTGAGCGTGATCCGCCCTCCGGCCGTAGGGGGATCCACATCCAGATCGTAGCCGATCAGCCGGGCGAACGACCCGATCTGCACGTCCAACGGATGTTGAGGGGACGGGCGGGTGTACTCGTGCGAGCGGCCTCGCACGGACACGCGTTCCAGCGGGATGTAATCCAGAGGACGCCGCGGCGGGAACCATTGTCGCCCGACCGTCAGCCGGGATCGATCGGCTAGGCGGAACATACCCGTAATGAGCTGGTGCTCGCCGTCGGGCACAGTGGCGGGCAGTCGCAGCTCGACCTGTTGCCAGATCAACGTCCCCTGACGCCACTCATAGGTGGGGTACGCGCCCCCTGGAGGGCCCTCCCACGCGGCCAGGAGCCGCTCCTGGTCGTCGATGAGCTGGACGAAGGCCAGATACTCCTGATCCAGGTCCCGCTGGGCCCTCCAGAAGAGGCTGACCGGGATGGCCCGGCCGGGCTCAAAGGGGCCTTGACCGATGGTGTATCCCAGGAAGCGCACGCCGCCGTCCAGATCGGCGGGCCGCGGAACGCCGATGGGGAGATGCACGGGATCCAGCGGGCGATCGGACGGCCACACGTCCACCTGTCCCAGCGCCACCTCGGTGCCCTGAGTTCGGCCGTCCGGCCCGATCAGATCCAGCGCCCGTTCGCTCTCCGGGTCGTATATCTTCAGCCAGACGGTGTAGCGGCCGGGGGGAGTGCCCGCGGGCACCATCAGCCCGTGGCGGTCGTGCAGGCGCCGGCCGGGCGTGAGCGTGGTGAAGGGCTTGCTCCCGCCCAAGGGTCCGCTGTCCCGTTGACTCCACGTGCGTCCGGCATCATCGGCCAGGCGCAGTCCCACGCGCAGCCCCTGGGGCACGCGAGCCGTCGCCTCCCACTCCAGGTCGATCCGGATCACGTCGTACTCGGGCTGTAGCCGCTGCGGATCCTGGGCCAGCTCCGGCCGCGTTGGGTCACGAGGGATATTCGGGGAGACGATGCTCCGGTGCAGAAGGAGCACCCGGCCGAAGTTCACAGGCGTGTCCCCCTGCGGCCCGACGATCCCGGATCCGGCGGCGGGGGTGAAGAGGGTCAGTCGGGTGTTGGGCCCGTACCAGACGTTGGCGGTGGGATAGACGTCCTCCCGGGCCAGCAGGTAGGCCTCCATACGGGTCTCCAGGAGGCCGCCCAGGCTGAGGTGTTCGGGCAGCCAGATGCGCCGGCCCTGGGCCAGCGTCTCGTCCAGGGCGCTCTGCACGGATGGGCCCCACTCTGGCGACGGCAACAGCCGGGCGGTCGGGGCGTCCGGGCGGTGGTAGGACCGGAAGTAGCCCACCTGCCAGGGGAACACGCACCAGACGACATCGTCCGGCTGGCCCTGGCGTTGGACCTGTTGGATCAGCGGGCGATAGTCATCATCCGCGTATCTGGGCACCGTGTAGAAGGTGACGAGGCTGAGCGCGGCCAATCCCCCCCACAGGATGGCGGCCCCGATGGCGTACCGGCGTCGTTCCCGCCACAGATCCGCCAGCGCGATGGCGGCCAGCAGCCAGAGCGTGGGGGCGCTCAGCAGCAGCAATCGCTCGCCGCGTTCGGGGAAGAATGGGTAGCGTAAATTCAGCAGGAAGCCGGCGAGGAGGCTGGTCGCCAGCGTGACGAACAGGAAAGGGATCGCCGCACGGCCCGGTATGGGGGCGTGGCGTCGGCGCCACAGCCACCAGGCGACGGGGACCAGGGGCAGCAGGCCGAGGGGCCATAGTACTCCCAGTGGACCCTCCACGTGGCCGATGGTGAAGGCGCTCAGGTGGCGGGCGAGGTAGTGGATCGGGCCCAGCGGCCGGTCCGCGTCGGCTACCACCTTTTGGGAGACGTAGGGGATCAGCTTGGGGGCCGCGTACAAGACCCAGGGCAGATAGGCCAGCGCGATGACGATCTGGGCCCCCAGCCACCGCACCAGGCGGCGGGGATAGTGGCGCCAGTGCCACAGCGCGTACAGGGTGAAGCCCAGCGGCAGCATAGCCGCGTAGTATTGGGTGTAAAGCGCCGCCAGCGCCAGGAGGATATAGCCGATCCACGTGCTGCGAGCGGGCGGCGCGTCGCCGGAGCGCGTGAGCCCCAGGATGCGTGCGGCGCAATATGTGGCGCCCAGCCCGAGTGCGGCCACCAGGCCGTACATGCGTACCTCCTGGCTGTAGTACACATGCAACGGACTGAAGGCGACGATGGCCGTGGCCCATAGGCCTGCCCTGGGGCCCGCCAGCTCGCGCCCCACCAGGTAGGCGATGGGGATGATCAACGCGCCCAGCAGGATAGACATGGAGCGCAGCGCGATGGGATCGGGCCCCCAAAGCGCGATCCAGACATGCAGCAGCGCGTAGTAGAGGGGCGGGTGGATGTCGCGAGCGGTCAGGGCGGCCATCTGGGGGAGCGAGTGGGTGGCGAACCAGACGCTGTACCCCTCATCCCACCATAGGGGCTGGAACCCGATCCGGATCACGCGCAGCGCCAGGCCTGCCAGGGTGAGCAACAGGACGGCTGGCAGATTGCCCCAGTCGTGATATGCGGGTGCAGGGAGGGAGCTCGCACGCGTGTCGTTCATGTCCCCTCGATTGACGTGATGGGTGGGCACAAGATCAGCCGGAAACCCTGCTCTCTCGCGCGGGCTTCCGGCTGTCGATGAGCGTGTCCATTTGGATATGATGCGTTCGGCTAGCGCTGTCGCCAGGTGATCAGGAACTCCCGTGTGGTGCCGGACACGGTGAACGTCTGATCGGGTCCGGCCGGCTGGCCGCTGCCGTCCAACAGCTGCGCCGTGTACTGGCCGTCGCTGAAGTTGTGGAGCTCGATCTTGGCGTTGTAGATGAACTCGCTATCCAGGCCCGGATAGGCACGGGAGAAGATGCTATCGAAGGTGCCCTCGGCCACCGTGGCGCCTCCACGCAGGATGCGCAGCTTATATCCTCCCACGGCCCCGTTCCCCGCCCGATTGAAGAGGCGGCCCCAGATGCTGACCCATGGGTTGGTGTTCGTCCGTGCCTCTACGCCCCCGGCGTTGAACGCGTATTGAGGCGCGGGCGTGGGGGTGGGCTGTGGGATCGGCGTCGGCGTCGGGCGCGGCGTCGGCGGCGGCGGCGGGATATTCGCCGCGATCTGTACCGTGTGCAGAGGGCCTTGGGCCTGCACCAGGCTGCTGAAGATCCAGACCTTCTTCTCCCCTATGCAGCAGATCTCCCACCAGTCACCCGCGGGATTCTTACCGGTGATGGTAAAGGTCTGTCCGGCCTTGGCCGTGCCCACTCGTGGGTAGTTCGTGCCGGGCCCCGCGCGCAGGTTTACCAGGTCGGCGCTGATGACGGCGAACGGCGTGGGGATGGGTGTGGGCGTCGGCGGCTCCGGCGTGGGGGTGGGAGCTGCCGGCGTCGGCGTGGGACCTGCTTGGGTCGGCTGCATCTCCGTAAGCTCCGGCGTCACCGGCGTGGGGGTGAAGGTAGGCCGAGGCGTGCGTGTCGGCGTCGGTGTGGGGCGGGGGCGGGCGATGAGCCCGGTCAGGGAACAGCCCAGAGTGGTGAGCAAGACCGTGATCGTGAGAACGAGCATCCAACCGGTGCGGTAACGCATCTTCCTCTCCTGCAATGTGATGTGAAGGCTGGGCCGGGACAGGCTGATGACGCGCACGAGGGCGCTCGCCCATCGCGGCCCCCTCAGCGTAGACGGATGTATGCGATATAGACGAATAAGTTCTTGCGGGCAGAGCCTCGCGTGGTGAACTTGCGCTCGGGCGAGAGCTTGCGGCCGGTCGCATCCGTCAGGTAGATCACCCAATCGGCCTGCCCTGGGTCCTTGAGCTCGTATTTCAGGTTGTACTTGTAGGAGCCTTCCGCCTTGGAAGTCACGCGTGGCGGGTCCCCGTGAGAGGTGACGTCCGTGCTGACGTCTACGCCGTTGCGCAGCACCTTCAGGCGATAGCCGGGCAACGAGCGCTCGCTCCCCGGACGCCCTTCATATACCCACACCCAGATCGTGAGCAGCGGGTTCTCCGTTGGGAAGGGGAACTCGGGCCCGCGCGCCACGTCGAACGGTGGGATGGGCGTGGGCGTCGGCGAGGGGGTGGGCGTCTGGGTCGGCGTGGGGGTGACGGTGGGCGTCGCCGGCTTCGGCAGCACGGGGACGAAGGCCAGGATCCCCTGGGGTTGCACGAAGCGCGCCGCGACCCACGCGACCCGACCCTCCACACAGCAGATCTGCCACCAGCTGCTGTCCGGCACCCGGCCCTGGATGGCGTACCGCTCGCCGCGCTGAACCTGCCCGATCTTCTCGAAGCTGAGATCAGGCCCCTGGCGCACGTTCACCCGGTCCTCCAGGACGGTCAGCCAGGGGGTCGGATATGGTGTTGGGGTTGGCGGTATCGGCGTCGGGGTGGGTACCGGCGTCGGCGTAGGAGGGGCCGGCGTGGGTACCGCCGTAGGGGTCAGACGAACCGGCGCCAGCCCGCGTGGAGAAACCGCCGCTGCAACGGGCAGCGATGTCTCGGCCGGGAGCGTGGCTGCCGGGATGACGCCTGCGGATTCCCCCATCGGGGTGGGCGTGAACGTCGGTCGCAGCGTCTTGGTCGGCGTTGGCGTCGGGCGTGGCGCTCGAGCCAGTAGTCCCCCTGCCGAGCACCCCAGAGCGGCGAGGAGCAGGAGCGCGCTAAGCGCAAGTACCCATGTGCCGGGGAGGCGGCGCTGTATCATGGCGCGAGTATAACATAAGTCCAAAGGGATGACAAAGCTCCCGCCGGGAGTAATAGGGCCTTTTCAAAGTCCAACGTCCATATTGGCATACATGGCGCCTGCAGGGACGAGGCAAGGTGTCGTGTCTGTATACGCATCTTCTC
>JAADGJ010000126.1 GCA_013152435.1 Chloroflexota bacterium
GGGGTTTGGTTCTTTACTTTCTCTACTTTACCCAAGGCGTTCCCTTTTGACTAGTCCCTTCTCCAAAAAGCCAAACTTCAGGGAGGGGCTACCGCCCCTCCGAAGAAATCTATCTTCAGCCCCTCACCTACCCCATGGGGCCGGAGGCCACCGGCCAAAGCCCCAACCAGGCAGGGAAAAGGCGAGAACAAGAGTTTTTCTGCGGAGGGGGCTTCTCCTCCGCACCATCGCTGAAGGCTTGCGATGGACATCGCGAATCGTCTCGTGGAATTTGCACCTTCTTGGATACATTACCGTATGCGTTCCCGCATTGCACGCAGGCCCTCACGCGCTTATAATTATGCGAAACCCAATTGCGGCAGGTGCGTATGGCAGGACACGTGCTCATCATCGAGGACGAGGCCAACATCGCAGACTTTCTGCGTCGGGGGCTGCTCTACGAGGGATACAGCGTCGAGGTGGCCCCGGATGGGGAGACGGGGCTGGCCGCGGCGCGCGATCGTCCCCCCGACATCGTGATCCTGGACCTGATGTTGCCCGGCATCGACGGAATGGAGGTCTGCCGGCGGCTGCGCGCGGCGTCCGACGTGCCTATCCTGATGCTGACGGCCAAGGACGCCGTGCCCGATCGGGTCGCCGGGTTGGATGCCGGCGCGGACGATTACCTGGTCAAGCCCTTCGACTTCGAGGAGCTGCTCGCCCGGCTGCGCGCCATCTTGCGGCGCCGAGCCCCTTCGCCCGAACAGGAGATCCTGCGATTCGCCGACCTGACGCTGAATCCCGCCACGCGCGAGGTGTGGCGAGGAAACCGGGCCATCGATCTGACGGCCAAGGAGTTCGACGTCCTGGAGCTGTTCATGCGCCATCCCCGTCAGGTGCTCACCCGGGACATCCTTTACGAGCGCATCTGGGGATACGACTTCAGCGGCGAGTCCAACATCATCGAGGTGTACATTCGCTACCTGCGCACCAAGCTGGAGGCGGGCGGGGAGCCTCGGCTTCTGCACACGGTGCGCGGCGTCGGCTATGTGTTGCGCGAACCCTAGCGGCTTTGCCTCAGGGCGGTGAATCCGAATGCCCATCCGAATCCGTTTGACGCTTTGGTATACCGGCCTCCTGGCGGTCATCCTCTTCGTCCTGGGCCTGGGCGTCTACTCCTTCCTCCGCCAGGCGCTCATCGCGGAGATCGATAACACCATCCGTAGCCACGCGGATGGCGTCGTCGCCCTCTTCAACGAGGAGAACGATCCCCTCACGGTGCTCATCTCCGGGCGGGCGCGCATCCCCGCCATCGACGTCTTCGCCTCCCAGGTGTACGTGCAGATCCGGGGGCGCGATGGGCATGTCGTCCAGCGCTCCACGAACCTGGGCGAATTCACGCTCCCCGGCCGGGAGGACGTCTTTCGGGCCAGCCTGGCCGGACAGGCCGTGACCTATGAGGCGAGGGAGGGGGAACGACACATCCGCATCTACAGCGCCCCCATCCGGCTGCGCAGCGGCCAGATCATCGGCGTCGTCGAGGTGGGGCAGAGCATGGAGGGCCTGGACGCGACGCTGCGCACCCTGCGCCTGGCGCTCATCATCGGCTCCGGGGCCGGGCTGCTCCTGGCCGCGCTGGTGGGCGCTTTCCTCGCCCGGGCGGCCCTGCGTCCCGTGGACGAGATCACCCGAACGGCTCGCCAGATCGCGATGGGACACGGGCCCGAGGAGCTGGAACGTCGTCTGCAGATCCAGCAGCCCAACGACGAAGTGGGACGGCTGGCCTCCACCTTCAATGAGATGCTGGAGCGGCTGGAGCGGCTCTTCCAGATGCAACAACAGCTGGTGGCCGATGTCTCCCACGAGCTGCGGACCCCCCTGACCACGCTACGCGGCAACCTGGACCTGCTGCGCCGCGGCGCCGTCGACGATCCCCAGATGCGAGAGGAGGCCATCGTCGCTATGGAGGCCGAGGTGAGCCGCATGAGTCGTCTGCTGTCCGATCTCCTGCTGCTGGCGCAGGCGGACGCGGGTATCCAGCTCCAGCTGGAGCCGGTGGAGATGGACACGCTCCTGTTGGAGGTCTACCGGCAGGCGCTGATGATGGCAGGCGGCCGCGTGAAGGTCCACCTGGGGCACGAGGATCAGGCGTTGGTGATGGGGGACGCCGACCGGCTACGCCAGCTCCTGCTCAACCTGGTGGACAACGCGATCAAGTACACCCCGCCCGGGGGAGAGGTGACGCTCTCGTTGGTCCGAGAGCCGGGCTGGGTCCGGGTAACGGTAGCGGACACCGGGATCGGCATCGCCCCCGAGGATCTGCCCCATATCTTCGATCGATTCTATCGGGCGGATAAAGCGCGCAGCCGGGCCATGGGCGGCACGGGACTGGGCCTCTCCATCGTCCAATGGATCGCCCAGGCGCACGGCGGGCAGATCACCGTGGAGAGCCGCCCCGGCGAGGGGAGCAAGTTCACCCTGTGGCTCCCCGCGCACTCCGCCCGTTCACCCTCCGCCGCGTCATAAGCTGAGAAGCAACGCCGTTTCATCTCGGCCTTGAGCCGTTAAAGCGGGTGAGGACATGACAGATAAACTGAGAGTAGGGGTCATCGGTTGCGGGGCGGGGCGTTTCCACGCGCGGGGATATGCCCGTCTCCCTGAGGTGGAGCTCGTGGCGCTGGCCGACGTGAACCCGGAGCGGTTCCGTCGCATCACCGACGAGATCCCGGTGCCTCATCTGTATACATCCTATGAGGAGTTGCTCGCCCGGGATGACATCGATGCGGTGAGCATCGCGCTGCCCAACTTCCTGCACGCGCCGGCGACCCTGGCCGCGCTGGAGGCGGGCAAGCACGTCCTCGTTGAGAAGCCGCTGGCTACGACCGTCGAGGATGGGGAGAAGATGGTGGAGACGGCCCACCGCACCGGCCGCAAGCTGATGATCTGCTTCAACTACCGTTTCCGAGGGGACAGCCAGGTCATCAAGCGTCAGATCGGGGCCGGGCGGCTGGGTGACATCTACTTCGCCCGGGCGGGGTGGCTGCGCCAGAGCGGCATCCCCGGCATCGGGAGTTGGTTCACCGATAAGGAGCGCTCCGGCGGCGGCCCGCTCATGGACCTGGGCGTCCACGTGTTGGACCTGGCCCTGTGGCTCATGGGATCGCCGGAGCCCGTAGCGGTCAGCGGCGCCACGTACGCCGCGCTCGGCCCGCGCGGCCGCGGCAGTTGGCGATTTGCCCGCTTCGAGCCAGGCTCCGATGGCTTCACCGTCGAGGACATGGCCACCGGCTACGTCCGCTTCGCCAATGGCGCCACCCTCTCGCTGGAGGTGAGCTGGGCCAGCTATACCCGCCACCCCGATGACTACTACGTGCATCTCTTCGGCACCGAGGGCGGCGCCGAGTTGAACGTGCATCAGTACAGTTTCACGGACACCGTGCGGCTGTTCGGCGAGGCCGAGGGCGCCTTCATGGAGATGAAGCCCCAGTATACCCAGGGGGGCGGGCACGAGACGCTGATCGAGGAGTTCGTGCGCTGCATCCTGGAGGACCGGGATCCCTCGCCTAGCGGCGAGGATGGGCTGCGCGTGTTGCGCATCGTGGACGCCCTGTACCGATCGGCCGAGGCCGGGCACGAGGTCACTATCTAACAGGGATGGGGAGGGGCGATTCATGAATTGCCCCTCCCTTGTCTGATGATCCATGCACGAGGCAATCACTCTGGAGACGCTGGACTTCCTCCTGAGCGAGCGCGGCGCAGCTGTCCTGGAGGCGCTCAAGCCCGACGACCTGCACGACCGAGCGGTCCTGGGCACCCTCACCCGGCTGCGCCGCTCCTGCTCACCTCAGGAGGCCGCCGCGGCCGTGGCGCTGGCCCGGCTGCGCCTGCGCGCGAGGGCCAAGTTCCCCCGGGCCGCCGAGATGTTCTTCACCGAGGAGGCGCTCCAGCAGGCGTCGGGCGAGACGATCAGCCGGTACCGCGCCCGACGGTACGCCGCCTTCGACCGCGTCGCCGACCTGGGCTGCGGCATCGGCGGGGACACCATCGGGCTGGCCACCGCCGGCCACGAGGTGATCGCGGTGGACCGCGATCTACTGCGCGCCCGCCTGGCCCGGGCCAATGCCCGCGTCCTCGGGCTGGGCGAGCGAGTGCACATCGTCTGCGCGGACCTGCGTCAGCAATGGTGGGGCACGTCCGCCGCATTCGTCGATCCCTCACGCCGCGTGGGAGGGCGACGCGTCTTCTCGATCTACGAGATGGAGCCTCCCCTGCCGGATATCCTCGCCCTGCGCGACCGGACCCCACACATGGGCGTGAAGGTCCACCCGGGCGTGGATGATCTGGGGCTTCCCTCTGACTGCGAGGTGGAGTTCATCTCCGAAGGCGGGACCTGCAAGGAGGCGGTGCTCTGGTTCGGGGATCTGTCCACCGGGGTGCCGCGGCGGGCCACCCTCCTCCCGGGCGAGCATACGCTGGCCTGGGAGCCGGTGGAGCCCGTGCCGGTGGGTCCGCCGGGCGCCTATCTCTACGAGCCGGACCCGGCCGTCATTCGGGCCCATGTGGTCGAGCATCTGGCCTGGCGGATCGGCGCCCGCAAGCTGGACGAGGAGATCGCCTACCTGACGGGCGACCGCGCCATACAGACCCCCTTCGCCCGTTGCTACCCCGTCTGGGAGGCGTTGCCCTTCAACCTCAAGGAGCTCAACCGGCGGCTGCGGGCGCTGGGCGTCGGCAGCGTGGTCGTGAAGAAGCGCGGCTCGGCGGTGGACCCAGAGGCGTTCCGCCGTCGCTTGAAGACGGTTCCGGGAGGCCGGTCGGCGGTGGTCGTCCTGACGCAGGCGGCCGGCCGGCCCATCATGCTGATCTGCGGAGAGGCGCTGTGAGTGAACACGACACGGCAAGGGATCTGGCGGAGGCGGTAGGGCGATTATTGCGAGCGCAGGGCAAGTGGGTGGCGCTGGCCGAATCGTGCACGGGGGGCCTCGTCGGACACCTCATCACGAACGTGCCGGGGAGCTCCGATTACTTCTGGGGCAGCGCCGTGACATATGCCTACGAGGCCAAGGAGCGCGTGTTGGGCGTGCGGCATGAGACGCTGATGGAGTACGGCGCCGTGAGCCCGGAGACGGCCCGGGAGATGGCTCAGGGCGTGCGTCGGCTCTCCGGCGCAGACGTGGCTGTGTCCGTGACGGGGATCGCGGGACCGGGCGGCGGCGGCCCCGGCAAGCCGGTGGGGCTGGTCTATCTCCACCTCTCGGCGCCGGATGCGGAATGGGGCGAGCGGCACGTGTGGTCGTTCGATCGCGAGGGGAACAAACTGGCCTCGGCGGAGGCCGCGCTGCGCCTACTCCTGCGCTACCTGGAACGCGCAACCCAGGGGCAGGTCTGAGACCTGCCCTAGAAGCCTGGGCACCAGGATTTCGGGCGAAGCCAGCCCATCATTCAGACACGCTCCAACAGGTCCGGCAATTCCGTCAGCGAGCGGATGACGGGGACTTCCGCTCCATCATACAGGCCGTGGCGGTCGATGAGCACGGCGGTGATGCCGATCTGCTGGGCGCCGCGCACGTCGGCCTCCGGATTGTCGCCCACATGAGCGACGCGCTCCGGCGGGGCCTGCGCCTGGTCCAGGGCAGCCTGGAAGATCGCCGGATGGGGCTTCTCGGCGCCTACCCGGGCGGACACCACGATGAAGTCCACGTACCGATCCAGACCCAGCGCCCGACACAGGTCGGGCAGATACCAGTCCCAGTTGGAGACGATGCCCAGCCGGTAGTCCCGGGCGCGCAACTGCTCCAGGGCCTTCGGGACATCCGGGTAGAGGCGGTAGGTGCTCGGATCGCGAGTGATCTCCACCAGCTTGCGCACCAGGCGATCCAGCAGCGCCTCGTCATCATATCCCAGCCGGGCCAGGATACGGCGCTCGATCTCGCGACGTCGCGCCAGGGACTGCCCCTCCTCGGCCGGGAAGGTGAGCGGCAATCTGGGGGCATCCTCCGTCCATACGGCGTAGGCGGCCATCGCCAGTCGTTCAGGGTCCACGCGGACCCCTGCCTCGGCATACGCCTTCCGATAGAACGCGCCCCAATCCGGCCAGGCGTGGATAAGGGTCTCGGCGAAGTCCAGGCAGATCACATCATATCGGGAACCACACATCAGCATCCTCGGGAGATGACACCATGAGTGAAGAACGGTGGATCGGCGAGCCGGTGATGGTACAGGCCCGCTTCCTGCCCGATGGACGGGTCGTGCCGACCGCCTTCATCTGGGAGGGCCGCACCCGTTACGTGAGCTCGGTCGGTCGTCAGTGGACCGAGGACGAGAACCCTTCAAAGCGACATTTCCTGGTCCAGACCGCGGCTTTCGACACCTTCGAGTTGGTGTTGGACACCGAGAACCTGAGCTGGCGTCTGGCGCGGGCATGGATCCGTCCCGCCACCGCGTAGCCTGAAAGCCCTCACCTTCGGGACAATCTCCCCAGCCGGGCGAAGGAAGCCAGCAGCTTCTTGACGCCGCGCCCGTCGAACGCGACCGTCACCTCTTCATCGTCGCCGGTAACCTGAGAGCTGACCACCACCCCCTCGCCGAACAGCTTGTGCCGCACCCGATCGCCGGGCGAAAACTGTGGCGGACGGGGCTCCTGGACCTCGTCCGGCTCAACCGTCTGGGAGGAGATCTCCCACGTGATCTCCCTCCGGAGGGCGGCGCGTGCGGCCGCTTGGCGCTCCCGCACGTTACGACCTTCGATCAGCGAGAGCGGGATATCGTCCAGGAAGCGCGAGCGCTGGCTCACCTCGTCCGAGCCGTAGACGCGACGGCGGAAGGCGTGGGTCAGGAATAGATACTCCTTGGCGCGGGTGATCCCCACATAGAACAGCCGCCGTTCCTCCTCCATCTCCTCCGGGTCGTCCAGCGAGCGAGAGTGCGGAAGCAGCCCCTCCTCCAATCCAGTGATGAACACGGCCCCGAACTCCAGCCCCTTGGCCATGTGCAACGTGAGCAAGGTGGGCGCGTTGGCCTCCTCCGGCAGAGCGTCCACGTCGGACACCAGCGCCACCTCCTGCAGGAACGCCCCCAACGCATCGGGCTCCTCATCCTCGGCGGGGAGCACGTCGCTCACATCGGGCACGAACTCATCGTACTGAGAGGCCACGTTGCGAAGCTCCTGGACGTTGGCCCAGCGTTCCTCCCCCTCTTCCGTGCCATCCCGGATGTAATCCACGTATCCCGACTCCCGCAGCACGCGATCCAGCAACTGGGCTGGCGTCAGCTCCCGCCGCGCCGCGATCCATCCCTCCAATAGGTCCAGAAAGCGAAGCAGCGCTTTCTGAGCGCGAGAGGCAAAGGGGCTGCGCTCGCTCTCCCGCATCCGGCGCAGCGCGGCCACTTGAGATACGCCCATCTCCTGCGCCCACGCGGCCAGCTTCGCCACCGTCTTCTGCCCGATCCCGCGCGGGGGCACGTTGATGATGCGTCCCAGGCTGACGTCATCGTCGGGATTATAGATCAGCCGCAGGTACGCCAGCAGATCCTTGATCTCTCGCCGCTCGTAGAAGCGTGTGGCCCCCACCAGGCGGTATGGCATGCCCGCGTTCACGAACGCGTCCTCCAACGCCCGAGACTGCGCGTTGGTGCGGTACATCACCGCGCAGTCGCCCAGGCGAAGCTTCCCCTCCCCCACCAGCCGGCGGATCTGCTCGACCACATAAGCGGCCTCGTCGCTCTCATTGTAGGCCTCGTAGACGGTGATGTAGGGCCCTTCCTTCCGGTCGGTGTGGAGCCGCTTGGGCGTGCGATGCAGGTTGTGGGCGATCACCGCGTTGGCGGCGTCCAGGATGATCTGAGTGGAGCGGTAGTTCTTCTCCAACAGACAGACCTGAGCCTCGGGGAAGTCCTGCCGGAACCGCTGGATGTTCCGATAGTCCGCACCCCGAAACCGATAAATGGACTGGTCCTCGTCCCCGACGACGAACAGATTCCGCCATCGGCCCGACAGCAACTTGACCAACTCGTACTGGGCGCTGTTGGTGTCCTGGAACTCGTCCACCAGGATGTGCCGATAGCGCTCCTGATAGCGCTCGAGCACGGCGGGCTCCTGGCGGAAGAGGACGACGGCCTGCATGAGCAGATCGTCGAAGTCCAGGGCGTTGTTGGCCTGCATGATCTCCTGATAGCGCCGATACACCCGGCCGGCGATCTCCTCCCAGTACGTGCGCGCCTCGTATTTCCCCGGCGGGATAAGCTCGTTCTTGGCGCGGGAGATCAGCGAGCGCATGGACTGAGGGCGGTATTGCTTGTCGTTCAGGTTCAGATCCTTCAACGCCTGCCGAATGACCGAGAGCCGATCGGCGTCGTCGAAGATGGTGAAGCTGGGATCGAGGCCGATATGTTGGGCCTCGCGACGCAGGATGCGCACACAGATGGCGTGAAAAGTGCCCAGGGTGAGGCCGCGCAGCCGCCCGCCCAGCAACGCCTCCGTGCGGTTGCGCATCTCCCGGGCGGCCTTGTTGGTGAACGTCACGGCCATGATGTGCCATGGGGCGACGCCGCGCTCCCCCACCAGCCAGGCGATCCGATGCGTGAGCACGCGCGTCTTCCCGGAGCCCGGCCCCGCCAGGACCAGCACCGGCCCATCGCCGGCCGTCACAGCCGCGCGCTGCTGATCGTTCAGAGAATGCAATAGATGGTCCATACGTCCGTCGCAAGAGCCGATGAATGTACTCCCCAAGTTGGCATTGTATCATCGATCCATTGGGGCGGCCAATCGCCATCCCCATTGGTATCAAATTAAGCGTACAGAAGCGTGGCCCCGCATCTCCGGGATGGCTCGGAGGGGCGGAAGCCCCTCCGAAGAAATCGATTTTCAGCCCCTCACCTGCCCCGTGGGGCCGGAGGCCACCGGCCAAGGCCCCAACCAGGCAGGGAAAAGGCGAGAAAAAGAGTTTTTCTGCGGAGGGGCTT
>JAADGJ010000127.1 GCA_013152435.1 Chloroflexota bacterium
AGGCCACCGGCCAAAGCCCCAACCAGGCAGGTAAAAGGCGGGAAAAAGAGTTTTTCTGCGGAGGGGCTTCCCCTCCGCACCTCCCCTTTCAGGTGCGACCGCCCGTGGAGGGAAAAAGCAACAGACGGGGGCCTCGCCCATGCTGTTAAGTTGATGCGAATAGGGCAATTCCTGAATCGCCCCTGCTTTTTGCTACCCGCAGGTGATCTCCCATGAGATGAAACCGTGATCCCGGTTGTCGATCACGGCTCACGCACGGCCTTCAGGCCCAGATCGTAAAGCCAGCATCCGCCCCCATCCCCTTCGCTGCGCAATCGCAGCCGGACAACGCCGCTCCGAGGGCCGATGAAACGCTTCGGATCCAGGACCGAGATCTCCCTCGCCTGTCCTCCCTCCAACTCTATCCAGGCACCCTCCCCCCAATCATAAAGAGCGGAAGAGGGCCTGCCCGTCATGGGATCAGGCGCCCAGATGGAGAGGGTCAGCTCGGTGATCCGGGCGTCCATCAACTCCAGTGGCACCTGATATTCCAGGACCGCCTCGCTCCCCGGATTCAGGAAAACCTGACCGTTCGGGCCGCATTCCCCGGCCGGACCCTGCGTCTTGACCAGGCGGGGCTGGATCACGCCGGGCGGCAGCCAGACCTCCTTCGCCTCCAGGTTCAGGGGGACAGAACTCAACACCAGGGTCGTCCCCACCCGGGTGGCCTGGACGTCCGCCACGGACACGTCGACGGGGCTCTCCCGCGACCAGCCGAGCACCAACACCCCCGCTGAAAGGGTCGCCCCACGCCCCATTCCATCGAACACGGCCCCCAGGATGTTCTGCTTCCACATCGCCTCGCGCGGCACCCCGCCGGGGCCAGGGTTGCGGAACGCATCCTCGAAGAGCGCATAGGGGAGCCCCGGACCGAAATCGCTTCCCTTCAGCTCCGCGTCCACGCGCATCTGCTCTCCGGCGGGCACATCGCCCAGCCGGGCAAAGCGGCGTCCGATCACCACGACCAGGTCCGTCAGATCGTAGGGCGTGTCGTTGTACACCACCCCGGAGAGACGCCCCTCCTCATAGGAGACGTCTGCCCTCAGCCCCCAATGATCCGGGGGATCATATCGCTCTACCTGGAACCCCTGCATGGCCCACTGATTGATCTGCAGCCCCCGCACGATCGTCGGATCCCCCTGGACGAAAGTCATGCTCGTCGCGCCGAAAGGTCCCATCCCGGGCCCTCCCCATCGGGTTGGTTCCCCGGCCAGGGGGGATGCCAGAACATCCCCCGCCACCAGGATATCATACGCCCGGCGCGTCGGAGAGAAGATCCCCACATAGCTACGCACCGAGGCCGAGGCCTCCGGGCCGACCCTCTTCACGATCGAGATCTGATTCACCACGAGCTCGCCGCCACGCAGACGATAGCCCAGGCCAAAGGTGATCCCGGCGAAGACGAGCGTCAGCCCGGGGATCGTCAGCCAGGCCCAGTCCAGGCGGCGAGCGCGTCGCAACAGGAGATAGTTGAACGGTCCCACGAGGATAATGTAGATGCCCAGGAGGACGGCCAGCCAACGCACCGACGGGAGGTCCAGGGAGGGCAGGTTGGTCAGGGTGTAGGCCAACCGCTGAGCGAGCATCTGCGTCTCCGAGATATCCGGCGGCCTGTTCTCCGGATAGGCCGCGCCAGGCGAGAGCAACACGGACCAGACGGTCCGCATCCCCGCCCATGCGTTGAAGGGATGCATCGCCGGGTCGAACGCCAGATAGGTTACCCACCCCTCCCCCAAGCGCCTCTCGCAGATGAGCGCCTGGCCGTCCTGCTGCACCAACGCCCGTCCGCAGGAGGGGGCAGGGATCGCGGCCACGAACTCGCCGGAGATCCACGCCGTCTCGGTCCGGGCGAACTCGGCCAACGCCCGCGTGCCATCCAGAACGGCGCGAGCCGCTATGGTCGGGCGGAGCACATCGGGCAGCCCGGCCAGGGTACGCTCAGCCCCCGGCCCGCCCGCCAGGACCAGTCGTCCACCGCCGCTCACCCACGTCGTCAGCGCCTCGGCCTGCGCGAGTGACAGCTGCGACGTATCGGTGTCGGCGATCACCAACATGTCGAACGTCCGAAGCGGCTCGGCCCGCTCCGGCAGATCCCGCAACGAGATCGGCACGACCACCACCTGCCGATTGACCGCCCCCAAGTCGACGCCCTTCAGCAGGCCGTACGGCTCCGCGTCCGGCGCGATCACCCCCGCGATGTAGGTGATATTCCGCAGGCCGCTCACCACCACCCGATCGCGGGCGACCTCCTCGCCATCCACCACCAGGTCCACGGTGACACTGCGGGCGAAGGACGGTAGCAGCGTGTACAGCGTGATCTCCTTGCGTGCGCCGGCGGGCAGAGACACCGGCACGGCGTAAGTGGTGTTGACCCCCTCGCTGCCGATGACCGCCCGGACCTCCGCCTCCACATCCCCCCCGGCATTGCTCACGAGGACGCGAAGCGGCAGCCATTCGCCGTACTTGTAGTAGCCGCCGAAATACGGCTGGACGGACAGCGAAATCTCCCCCGCCGCGATCGCCCGGAGGTGACCAAGCGGCGAGATCGCAGCGAAGAGAAAAGCGCCCAACCACAGCGTGAGGAACAGAATACGTCGCATCGTCGATCCCCGCAATCAGATCAGGGCCATCGCCCTGTAATTTCACCGACAAGACGTGAGAGCGGGCTCAGGGGTTCCCGGCCCCCCTCCGCCCACGACACTCCGTCCCCTAACCCTCACCTCTAATCGTCTGAATCCCTTGTGCATACCACATAGTTTACAGGAATCCACCCGGAACGTATGGACGGAATCATACCCTGTTGCCTACGAACGCGACGGAGCAATCGAATATCCATCTCCTCCGTTTTTTTGTTGGGATTTGTGGCAATACTTGCAACATCGAACCTCCATGATTGAGGAAACCTACTTCACCATGGAGGTTTCAAGATGACTTTCTGGTCCAGGAAACAAACGGAGTTCGAAGAGATGTATGAAATGATCTGCCA
Organism: Chloroflexota bacterium; assembly: GCA_013152435.1. Classification (NCBI taxonomy): domain Bacteria; kingdom Bacillati; phylum Chloroflexota; species Chloroflexota bacterium. Next base: position 3,026 of record JAADGJ010000127.1, read on the forward strand.
ACGCCCCGGGATCAAATCAGCGGAGCTAGCCCGCTTGCTAGGTGTCTCTCGGTCCACGATCGCCCGGCGACTGCCCAGCTTGGAGGAAGCAGGGTACCTGCTCTATGAAGACGATCGGGGCAGACTTTGGCCCTTCTCGGGGAAATAAGGCCCATCTGTTGCGGGATTTCACTACAGACCATGTTATGCTAAACTTGGTCTCAAATACAATGTCTGGTGTTCTCTCCATCAAATTCGCTCAACTCTTTTGCGGAGCGCTACGTCAATGAGCAGAGGCATGAGCAGAGCCAAACGCTTGCAGGAAATGGAACGCCTGTACTACCAGCGGGCGTTCAGCGACATCGAAATGGCCCAACGCATGGGCGTTGATCGCACCGTGATTTACCGAGATCGCCGGGAGTTGGAGACGGAGATTCCGTTCATTGAGGAATCGCCCGGCAAGTACCGCATTGACCGTCGCCGATACCTGTCCCATATCCGCCTAGATGTTCGTGAGGCGTTGAGCCTCTACCTGGCCACGCGACGGGCCTCGCAACAGACTCGCAGTGGACAGATGCCCATGGCCAACGCCCTGGAAAAGCTCTCCTACTCCCTCCACCAGCCCATGACAGAGCGACTGGTGAAGTCTGCGGAAAAGATCCTCACCGCTCAGATCGATCCCGAACGGGAAAAGGTCTTTGAGAACGTCGCCCATGCCTGGGTAGACAAACTTCGCCTGCGCATCCGCTACCAGGGCCTATCCACCCGCAAGCCTTACAGGGATCGCATCAGCCCCTATCTCATCGAACCCTCTCCCTGGAGCGACAGCGTGTACGTCATCGGTCCCAGTGATGTCTTCCAGGATATTGTCACCTACCGGCTGGATCGCATCCTCGAAGCGTATCTCACTACCGAACGCTTCGAGATCCCCGATGACTTCGATGAGGAGGACATGCTGCGTTACGCCTGGGG
>JAADGJ010000128.1 GCA_013152435.1 Chloroflexota bacterium
TGCAGGCGCCATGTATGCCAATATGGACGTTGGACTTTGAAAAGGCCCTGTTGACAAGAGGGAAATTCTTGACGCGCCTCCTTCCCCTGTGTATTATATGTGATCGCGGGACCGAAAAGATAGCTCGGAATCGACCACCGGTGATCACTCCGTAAGAACCCAACGATCCAACGAGCACGTCCGCTTTGGCTCAAGTAAACCCTCTCACCGCCGAAGGAAGGCTGAATCATGAGCTTGCATTCGCTGACTATGCGATTGATTCCCAAAAGCAAACTGGCGCGTCGTGAGGCGCTTTGGTTTTACGCCTTCATCTCGCCCTGGCTCATCGGCTTCTTGATCTTCACCCTGTATCCCATCATCGCCTCCGCCTACTTCAGCCTGACCATCTATGACATCGTGCGTGCGCCGAGATGGACAGGTTTGGGGAATTATGCGGAGCTCGTCCACGACAAGCTCTTCTGGCAGTCGCTCAAAGTCACGTTCTACTACACGTTCCTGGCCGTGCCTCTGACCACGGTGGCCGCCCTCTCCCTGGCCCAGCTGCTCAACCAACGGGTGCCCTTCCTGGGCGTCTTCCGCACGGTCTACTACCTGCCCTCCATCGTCACGGGGGTGGCCGTCGCCCTGCTGTGGCAGTGGATCCTCAACCCCGAGTTCGGCCTGGTGAACTACCTGCTGTACGCCGTGTTCCGCATCCACGGCCCGGGGTGGTTCTACGACAAGGCCTGGGCGATCCCATCCTACGTGCTCATGAGCCTGTGGGGCCTGGGAGCGCCGCTGATCATCTATCTGGCCGCGCTGCAAAACGTCCCCACCGAATTGTACGAGGCAGCGGAGCTGGATGGTGCCGGGCCATGGAAGCGATTCCGCCACATCACCATCCCGATGATCTCACCCGTGATCCTGTTCAATGTGATCGTGGGGATCATCGGCTCCTTCCAGGTCTTCACGCAGATCTACGTCATCACCCAGGGGCGCGGGGGCCCACATTACGCCTCTCTGGTATACGTGCTGTACCTCTTCCAGAACGCGTTCCGGAACTTCCGCATGGGCTACGCCTCCGCACAGGCATGGATTCTGTTCTGGGTGATCTTCGGACTGACCATCCTGGCTCTCCGGGTCTCTCGCAGCCACGTCTACTACGAGAGCCCGGGAGAGAATATATAGGGGGAAATCATGGCAGAACGCACGCTTGCCCGCCCAGCTCATATCGTGCAGGCTGTCCCCTGGTGGCAGCGTCGCAGCGTACGCAGGAAGGCCACGACGATCGTGGCCACCATCATCGCGCTCATAGGGGCGGTCGTGGTGATGATCCCCTTCGTGTGGATGATCTCCACCTCCCTGAAGACCAAATTCACCGCCCTGCAGCTGCCTCCCCAGTGGATCCCGCGCCCGCCCCACTGGGAGAACTACCCGGACGCTCTGACGTTCCTGCCCTTCCATCTGTTCTTCCGCAACACGTTCATGTACGCCACGCTGACGGCCTTTGGGGAGACGTTGTCCTGCTCTCTGGTGGCCTATGGATTCGCCCGTCTGCGGGCGCCGGGCAAGAACGTGCTCTTCCTCATCGTGCTGGGCACGCTCATGCTCCCCTACCAGGTGACCATGATCCCGCAATACGTGCTCTTCAAAATCCTGGGCTGGATCGACACATGGAAGCCGCTGATCGTGCCCACCTTCTTCGGCAGCGCTTATCTGATCTTCCTGTTGCGCCAGTTCTACATGAGCATTCACCAGGACATCGTGGACGCGGCGCGCATCGACGGTTGTTCTTATTTCGATATCTGGTGGCGCATCTTCGCTCCTCTATCACGCCCGGCCCTGATGACCGTGGCCATCCTGTCCTTCATGTATCACTGGAACGATTACCTGGGGCCGCTGATCTACCTGAGCACCACGGAGAAGTTGCCCGTCTCCGTGGGGCTGGCGAACTTCACGGCAGCATACGGCGGCACGCCATGGCATTGGCTCATGGCTGCCTCCGTGACGGCTGTGACGCCGCTGATCATCATCTTCTTCTTCATGCAACGCTACTTCATCCAGGGTATTGTGATCACCGGCGTCAAAGGATAAACACACTCGACGAAACTCGCCTCCGACGGTCGGAGGCGATGGACCAGACTTCGAGGCGGGGAGTCCTCCGCCAATAGAAAGGGGGTGAGAATGCGGGTACGAAACGATGCTCTCAGCGCGCTTCACCTCCGAGCAGTTTCGCCCATCTGTTTAAATATCCAGTCCTAAGGAGGTATGAAAATGAAGGAGAAGCAGCTCAGTCGTCGAGAGTTTCTCCGTTTGGCAACGGTAGTGGGCGCCGGGGCCCTGGCCGCTGCCTGCGCGCCTGCCACACCCGCGCCGGCACAGCCATCGGCCGGGGAGGCGGCCAAGGAAGCCGCGAAAGAGGTCACGACCGTCACCTGGTACGTGCGCACTAGCCCGGAGGAGCAACCCTGGGAGAAGGAGATCGTCATCCCTGCCTTTGAGGAAGCCCATCCCGACATCAAGATCAACCTGGTCATCACGCCCTGGGATGACTTCGACACCAAGATGCAGGCGATGATCGCCGCCGGGGATCCTCCGGACATCTGGTCGCACTGGGGTCCGTCCGGCTTCCAGGACTACGTCATCCGTGGGTTGGTGGCCGATCAGACCCCCTTCATCGAGCGGGACAACTTTGACCTCTCCGACTTCGTGCCGGAGGTGCTGGACATCTACAAGGTCGAGGGCAAGTACTACGGCCTGCCCATCCTCACCGGTGCCTCCTACATCTTCTACAACAAGAAGATCTTCGACGAGGCCGGAGTGCCCTACCCGCCCACCGACTGGAACGACGCCAACTGGACCTTTGAGCAGTTCCTGGACACGGCTCAGAAACTGACGCAGAACCCGGACGACCCCACGAAGGCCATCTACGGCTTCCACGATGGCACCTGGCCGCTGGATGCCTGGCCGTGGATGTGGGGGCAGGACCTGTACCCCGAGGAGGCCTACAAGACCGGGTTCGCCTCAGAGGCTTACCTGGACAGCCCCAAGGCCATCGAGGCGTTCCAGGCTCGACAGGATCTGACCTTCAAGCACAAGGTCGCCCCGTCACCGGCGGCGACCGAGGCCCTCAGCGCGGGCGGCAATCCCTTCCACACCGGCCGCGTGGCCATGCAGGCCATCGGCGTCTGGGGCTGGTGGGTGCACAAGGGGCTGGAGGAGCAGTTCGACTTCGGCGTCGCCGCCCTGCCGATCGGCGCCGAGGGCCGCAAGGCCGTGATCTTCACCGATCCCTGGATGCTCTCCTCCAAGACCGACCATCCCGACGAGGCCTGGGAGTTCCTCAAGTTCCTGGTCAGCAAAGACTCGCAGAAGGCGTACATGGAGGCTGTGGGAGCCCCGCCGGTGCGCAAGTCGCTGCAGGCGGACTTCTTCAAGCTCTATCCCAGCATGACGCCTCAGGAGGCGGAGGAGGCCTTCATCGGTGGCGTCCAGCACGGCGCCGAGTCGCCGAACCACCTGCTGGTCCGCTTCGACCAGATCAACAACGTCATCACCTCGGCGCTCGACCCCGTCATGCTGGGCGAGAAGCCGGCGGCCGAGGTCCTGCCCGAGGCGGACAAGGAGCTGGAGAAGACGCTGGAGCAGATCCGGCGGGAGTTCGGCCAGTAAGATCGCCTTCGCAACCCAGCGATCGATGTCTCAGATGGGCAGCCCCTCGCCTGGGGGGCTGCCCATCTTTCCGCCGGGGAACAACGCGATTTCGACCTTGCGCATTCGCAGGGGAACGAGTACGATATCTCCATGCGCACGCTCACACAGGAACGCGATCGAGCTACCCGGCCATGGGTGTCCGCTCCGGCGGTCTCCTCCCTGGTCCCCGTGGCGTTGGTCGCCCTCATGGCCATCGGGCTGGGACTGCGCCTCTACCAGGCGGCGAGCAAGAGCGTCTGGCTGGACGAGGCGTTCAGCATCTGGGTAGCCCGCCACAGCCCCCCCCAGATCCTGGCCTGGCTGGTGAAGATCGATCAGCACCCGCCCCTGTATTACCTGCTGCTCTCCGTCTGGATCCGCCTGTTCGGCTGGTGGGAGGCCCCAGCGCGCGCGTTCTCCGCCCTGTGGGGGGTCCTGACGATCCCGGTGATGTTCGCCATCGGACGCCGCCTGGGCGGCCTCGGATTGGGCCTGGCGGCCGCCCTGCTGCTGACCTTCTCCCCCTTCCACGTCCAGTTCGCTCAGGAGATGCGGATGTACACCCTCCTGAGCTTCTGGACCGCCCTGGCGCTGTGGGGCCTGGTGACCGTGCTCACCGAGCCGGCGGCCCGCCAGCCGCTGGGCACTCACCTCACCCGCGCCTGGCAGGCCCTGACGGGCGGCGGGGAGCGGGACGCGCACGACGGAGAGGCAGACAGCGACGAGATCACGTCATCCACGGCAGACGAGGAGCAGACATCCCCCTTCCTGGGGTATACGTCCCGGGTCAGCGCCCGGCAGGCCATCCAACGTGCGGCCCGGTGGCGCCTGCCGCGCTGGTCCGAGCTGCGTCCGGATGTGGCCTGGCTCACGCTGGCGTGGGGATGCGCCGCCGCGGTGCTCACCCACAACACGGCCATCTTCCTGCCCCTGGGCGTGGGCCTGTTCCTGCTCGGATGGACCCTCTATCATCGCCCGCGGGAGGAAGGGTTCACCCGAAACGCCCTGCTGACGGCCGGGCTGTTCCTGCTGCTGTGGAGCCCCTGGCTGCCGGCGGCCGTCTACCAGGCGGTGGGAGTGATCCGCCGCTTCTGGATCCCCGCTCCCACCTGGAAGACGGTGCTGGATACGTTCCACACCTTCCACAGCGCCTTCCTGCCCGATCGCATCCCGTTGCGCTGGCTGTGGGATCTGGTCTTCTTCACCCTGGCGCTTCTGGGGATCGCGCATTGGCTCCTCCGCCCGGGCCATCGCTGGAAGGCCGCCCTGCTCGTCACGCTGTTCCTGACGCCCATCGTCGGGGAGCTGCTCTTCAGCCTGCGCCGCCCCATCTTCTACTCGCGCACGCTCATCTGGGCCACGCTCCCCTACTATCTGCTCATCGCGTCCGGCATTATGGCGCTTCGATTCATCCCATACCAGGCCGTGACCCTGGTCATCCTGCTCACGCTGAACACCATCTCGCTGAACAACTTCTATCTCCATTATCAGAAGGAGGGATGGGATCAGGCGGCCGCCTACGTGGCCTACCGGGCGCGCCCGGGCGACGTGATCCTGTTCAACGCCACATGGGTGCAGATCCCCTTCGACTACTACTTCGAGCGCTACAACCGACCCATCACCGAGCACGGCGTGCCGGTGGATCTGTTCGATCGAGGGGTGCTGGAGCCGCCTATGACGGAGGCGGACGTTCCCCGCCTCCAAAGGATCATTCGGGAACACGACCGGGTGTGGCTGGTATACAGCCACGACTGGTATACCGACCCGGAGAAGATCATCCCGCGGGTGCTGAACCGGGAGCTGAAGCGGGTGGACGAGCGAAGGTTTGTGGGTATCCGGATCATCCTATACAGCGCTCGCTAGCGCGCTTTCACAGGATATCTTTGCGATGGAGAGTGGCGGAAAGGCTTTGAGGGGCTGCACCCCTCATCGGAGTGCTTGCGGAAAAACCCGGACGAGCCGGAGAGGATAAGCAATAGCCCCCACGCGGCCGCTGGTGGAGCATGGGAGCTCCGCCAGCTTGAAGAGAACACAGCTATCTGGGCCGGTTCCCGGGCATACTTCTCGTGTTTGCGTCTGGGGCGAGCGCCCCAACGATGCGATTGAGGCGATATCAAGACGATGCGGAAGATCGGGATCGCCTTCCTCAGTCTGATGCTGGTGCTGGACATCCTGGTGTGGGGCCTGACCTACCGGGCGGCGACCGCCCCCCCGCCGGAGGCGCTGCAGCAGGCCCAGAGCGCCGGCGCGCGGCCCGCGCCCCCCGTTCAGGCCAGGGGGGACGGCTTCGTGGAGACGCGCTCGCTCAACGGCACCTGGCGCTACCTGCAGACCGGCGCCGAGCTGAACATGGGCTACGAGAAGCCCGAGTACTCGGACGCCGACTGGCACGAGATGGACCTCCCCAACAACTGGTACCTGGCCGGCCTGAACTACCACGGGGTGATCTGGTTCCGTCGCCGGTTCACGGTGCCGAGGGAGTGGGAGGGACGCGCCGTCCGCCTGCGCTTCGAGGGCGTGGATTACTTCGCCGAGGTCTGGCTCAACGGCCAGCCTCTGGGCCGGCATGAGGGATACTTCCAGCCCTTCCAGTTCGACGTGCATGGCCTGCTGAACTACGGCGGCGAGAACGTTCTGGCCGTGCGGGTGAACAGCCCGTTCGAGGAGTATGGAGCGGCCTGGCCCTATCACAAGGAGCTGATCAAGGGCGTCCTGAACCACCACGATACGCGGCCGGGAGGCGGCTGGGGGCCCGCGGGGCAGGAATACAATACCGGCGGCATCTGGAACGACGTGATGCTGGTCGCCTCCGACTTCCTGACGGTGGACGCGCTGCGCATCACGCCCGGCCCGGCCGCGGGCGATACCCTGAAGGAGGGCGCCGACGCCTCCCTACGGGCCGAGGCCGTGATCTACAACCACAGCGACCAGCCCACCCCGGCGGAGGTCGTCCTGACCGTTGCCCCTCACTCCTTTCAGGACGATCGCCCCCCCACGGTGCTCACACAGGAGGCCATCCTGCAGCCGGGGGAGAACGCCCTCACGATCCAGGGCACCGTGCCCTCGCCGCGTCTGTGGTGGCCCTGGGATATGGGCGATCCCAATCTCTACCAAGCGGAGCTGCGCGTGACCGTCCAGGGGCGCGCCGTGGCGACGCGCCAGGAGACCTTCGGCTTCCGGCAGATCCGGGTCACCCCCCAGTGGGAGTGGTACCTCAACGGCGTACGCTTCTTCCCACGCGGGACGAACTACATCGCGTCGCAGTGGCTGGCGGAGACGCTGCGCCCCCTGGAGCCGCCCCAGACGATGGAGCCCATGCCCCCGCCGGAGATCATCGCACACGCGGGCAGCACCCCCTGGTTCCTGCGCGATGTGCAGATGATGAAGGAGGCCAACCTGAATTTCGTGCGCGTGCATGCCCACGTGCTGCCTCCCGCGTTCTACCGCGCCACCGACGCGCTGGGCATCCTGGTCTGGCAAGACTTTCCGCTGCAATGGGGCTACTCGGACGCGCCCGGCTTCCACGACAACGCGCTGCGCCAGATGCAGGATATGATCGAGCTGCTCTATAACCACCCCAGCATCGTCGTCTGGAACGCGCACAACGAGTCGCCCTGGAGCGCCCAATGGATGGCCGACCGGATGCCGGATTACGATCCCAGCCAGAATCGGCGGCTGGACCGACAGCTACAGGATCTGGCCCGAAAGCTGGACCCCTCACGCTTCGCGCACGTCAACTCGGGGACGGGGGATGCGCACCCCTACCCCGGATGGTATTACGGCCGCTGGCAGGACTTCGCCCAGACGCCCGGAGCGCCGATGATCACGGAGTACGGCGCGCAGGCGCTGCCCAACGTGACGACCATGCGCACGATGTTCACCGAGGAGGAGCTGGCATACAACAGCGGCGAGGCGCGACAGCGCTGGGAATTCCATGACTTCCAGCCGCAGGAGACCTTCGAGATCGCCCGGATCGATCGGGG
>JAADGJ010000129.1 GCA_013152435.1 Chloroflexota bacterium
GCGCACCCCACTTCTTGTCCAACGCCACGTTGCGGCCCTTGGGGCCCAACGTCGTCTTCACCGCATTCGCCAGCGTGTCCACACCGATCTTGAGATTTCGACGAGCTTCCTCCGAAAAGACCAACTGCTTCGCAGGCATAACCTACCTCCTCCCTCCACGTTCGATCTCGATCGTTTCCCTCTTTTCCCTTACGTCACGATGTACGGGATCCTTGTTCGGGAGAGAAGTGTGATTATCCTTCGATGACCGCCAGGATGTCGGACTCGCGCAGGACCAGAACCTTGTTGTCGCCGTCCAGCTTCACCTCGGTGCCCGCGTACTTGGCGAACAGCACTCGATCGCCCAGCTTGACATCCATGGGGATCCGATTGCCGTTCTCATCCCGAGCACCCGGCCCCACGGCGATCACCTTACCCTGCTGCGGCTTCTCCTTGGCCGTCTCCGGCAAGATGATGCCGCTGGCCGTGCGCTCCTCCTCCTCGATCGGCTCGACGACGACTCGGTCACCCAGTGGGCGTAGCTTGACATCTGCCATAGGTTCCTCCTCACTTTCCTCTTGTGATGACATCAAGTACCGGATGCCCCTCCCTTACCTTCCTATCCCTGGGCAAGCATCCGGCACCTGAAGCACGACATCGAAGTCAAGGAACGCCTTACTTCACGTTGACCTTAATCGTCTTGGGCCGAACCGCCTCCGCCTTCGGTATGCGCAAGGTCAACACGCCGTTGCGGAAGGTCGCCTCGGCCTTGTCCACATCCACGGGGACATTGATGGTGAGCACACGACGGAACGCCCCTCGTGCCCGCTCCTGGAGCACGTAATTCACCCCCTCCACCGGCGGAGGGAACTCGCCCTTGATGGTCAACGTCTCGCCCTCGAGCGTGATCTCCACATCCTCCGGCTCCACCCCAGGGATGGAAGCGATGATGACGACCTCCTCCGGGGTGGTATATGCGTCCACCGGGAGCCGGATCTCCCGCTCCCGAGAGGAGGATGTCCATCGCGAGCGAGAGAGGCTCTCCTCAAAGAGGCGATCCATCGCATCGCGCAGATTCATGATATCGCTGATCGGATCCCATCGCGTGAGGTTCGTCATGACGTCTCTCCTTTTCTCCACAAACACCTGTCCACGGCACAATCCATCCCAACCGACCATCAATCTATCGATCCGCCATTAGAAAGACATTAGCGGCCCGTTAGCATTTCGTTAGACGGCACCCACCGCACGGGAGCATGAAATGAGGATAGGCCAAAGGCAGGAAAGGGCCACAGAAAGGGAAAGGGGGCCGCCCCAACCGGGTTCACGGCCCCCATCTACAAACGATCCGCACCGAAGTAACCACCGGGGCTTCCGTTCGACGCCTGGAGAACTCAAATCCCCATCCCCGCGAGCGGCCGTCCGATTACGCCACCCCCTCGCCGGCGCCGCCCCGGCCGGCCTCGTCGATGACCCGCTGCAGCTCCTCCTTTGCCCTCGTCAGATCACGCTCATGCACGAGCAGATGATCCGTCGAGAACGCGGAGACTACCAGCAGCGGGATCCCGGCCGCGGCCAGCGCCTGCGCCAGGGGGGCCAGGTAACCGGCCACGTCCAAAGCGATGGATTGCTCCAGCGTGATCAGCCGCCAGCCGCGCTCCACGACCGCATCCGGCCAGTCCCCTGCCATGCGTCCCCAGGCCGCCTCCGTGAGCAGTACCGTCGTCTCCTCGGCGGAGCGGACCAGGGACAGGAACTCGCAGGAGATCTGCCGATCGAACTGAGCCAGCAAGGTCGCACAGGCAGCCGCCGGCAAACGGACGAGCACAAAGGGGGTGGGATCCACGCGCAGCCGGGTGGCTGCCAACAGAGCACGTACCCGATCTTCCACAATGACCTCTCCCAAAGCGTACCTGAGAATTTACCGGCATGGTGGCTGAGGGCATCCCGCAGCCACGCGCTCCATGGGGGAGGGAGGCGTGGAGAGGATCACCCCTCCACGCAGACACGCACTCAAATCACCTCAAGGAAATTATGATCGGGAAATGGGGGGAAGGGGGCATGCGGCTCAGCCTGATACCAGAAACCCACCGAGGCGATGTCGTCCTGCAACGGGAGATATCGCCGCTGTCCGCCGATGGGCGATCGCCATCCCAAAGCCTGGATGGTGACCCGCAGATCCTGCTCAAAGCGAATGGGATCCATGATGTGCCATCGATACATCCCAAAGCGCTGCTGGCTGCGATACAGGCCATCCGGCCGGATCACCTGCGGGAGGCCGCTGAAGGGGGCCGAGAACTCACAGTACTGGCCCTCCGGCTGCTCGAAGTCCCACGCCCCCCCGAAGTAATCCTCCGTGCCCGTGCCGCAAATGGTGGGGAAGTCCCCATCCCCATCGATGTAGAACTTGACCTCGCCCTCGCCCCACCAGCCGTTGTTATGGACGCCCCAGGCGATATAGGTGCCCACGTAGTGTCCCCATCCCTGAACGCCATCCAGGATAGTATGCACTTCCTTGTAAGGCAGCGGGTTGCTTCGTCGCCACTGGGCATGGAAGTAGGCGACATCCTCCGGGACCTCGGTCAACGTGTAGTCGATCTGATAGTAGAACCCTCGGATCTCGTCCTCCGTCAAGTTCTCGATGGTGATGCGGGCAGATCTCCGGAACGGCATCTCCCAATAGGAGTTGAAACCGCCCGCCGGGTTGACGGCCACAGGCAGCGAGGCGATGTTGGCTCGCTCGCACCATCCCATGCAGAAGAAGTCCCCCAGGGGGGTCTCCACGCTGGGCGTCTCCTCCTCGTCCCAATACATGCGCAGGACAATCCGCCGCCACGCGCTGGGATGCACCGTCAGCCAGATATGCTGGATCGCCCCCGGGCCCTGGATGTCCGCCAGCGTCACGGTGGCGTTCCCAGGCACGTTGATGGAGGGGGAGACCTTCCACCCCTGGCCGAGCTCCCGGGCCGCGACGGCGCCCGTGCCCTCGGTCGCCATCCCGCCCTTTCCCTTCTCGCCGGTGAAATTCTCCGCGCTGATGGAACGGGTGACGGCACGCGAGAGCCGAGAGAGATTCCCCAGCCCCATGTGCAAACCGTTGAATGACGACATGTGCTCCTCCTGACCTTCTGTTCATGTAAGAGTGCGTCTGAAAGTGTGTCTGAGAAATGTCATTGCCTCTGCTGTGGGGAAGCCCGGAGGGGCGAAGCCCCTCCGGAAAAAGTCCTTCTTCCGCCTTCAACCTGCCCGGCCTCGGCCCAGATCCCTTCGGAAAGGGCTGGGAAAGGCAGGTACAGGCCGAAAAAGCGGGATTTCCGTGGAGGGGAGGCCCCTCCACACCTCCCCTGGTGAGGGCCCGAAAATAGATTTCCTCGGAGGGGCTACCGCAGGCTCAAGGTGCCAACGCGGGGACCGGGCGCTCCACCCCGCCCGACACCCGCATGAGCTGCGTCAACACCAGCGCCAGGGAGACGATGCCGACGCCGAAGAGGAACGTGTACTGCGACCCGAACAGCGCCCACACCCATCCTCCGGCCAACGGCAGGATCACGGCGGAGATGTGATTGATGCTCTGGGCGACGGAGACGTTGCCCGTGATATCGTCCGGGGACACGGCGATCCGCTTGAAGTAGGATGACAGCGCGATGCCCACCCCGCCCAGCACGCTGTCCATGATGAAGAGGACGTAGAGCACCTTCAGCCAGGGAAGGTACGCATACCCCAGGAAGATGCCGATCAGCAGGATGTAGTTGATGGTGAGCACGCGGCGCTCGCCGAAGCGGGCCACCAGCCGACCGATTTGAGGGCCGGCGTACGTGTTGATCAGGCTGTTGACCAGGTAGAGCAGGGCCGTCTGCTGGGTGCTGATGCCGTACTCCTTCACCAACAGGAAGATCGCAAAGGTGCTGGCGATATGACGTCGGCTCCCCATGAGGAATGTGAGGATGTAATAGAGCCAATAACGACGCCGTATGGGCATGGACGATCGGCGCGGCAACGCCTTCCGGCCCGGCTGCTTCATGAACGGCATGAGCACCAGCCCGCCCACGATGAGAGCGATCCCTGAGGCGTTCAAGATGCTGCGCTCGCCGACGTGCCGGACCACGAGCGCCGTGATCCCCGTCGCCGCGATGGACGCCGCCGCGATGACGCCGTTGATCTTTCCCAACACCCGCGGCGCCTGATCGGTATGAGAGCCCAGCAGCGCCACCGCGGAGGATCCGTTATAGAAATAATGGAACCCAACGCTGGTCGCCATCGTCGCCACCAGCAACGTCGTCACGCTGTTGGAGTGGCCGGTCATCATCAGGCCGATCCCCAGGATGATCGTGGAAAAGGCCATGATGCGCATCTCGGGCATGAGTAGCGCCAACAGGGCAAACGTGAACCCGAGCAGACCGGGGATCTCTCGCAGCGACTGGATCAAGCCGATCTGCTCGGGTCGCACGCCGATCTCGCCCACGGCGAAGTTGTTGAAGATGGACATCCAGATGCTGAAGCCGAAGAACAACAGGAAATTCGATACGATCAAAGTCAGAAACAAACGCCGATTCACCATGAAATTCCCTCTAACGCTGACAGGAGACGGTACTGCCCCGAACCGTAGACATAAAAAGGCCTTCCTGCACGAAGGTGGTCTCCCTGTCCGGTGTTGGTGAGCCCACAGGAGACCATTTTGCGGGCAGCGCTGCACGAATGGCGCCTCCTGGAGGCCTTTTCCCAAATGGGGGGATTTATCTGCCGCTGCCTACCTGTGGGTAGGGGCGATTCATGAATCGTCCCTGCCCCGGCAACACCCATAAGGGAGACTGCCTGCACGAAGAAAGCCTCTTTTGAGGGGCTGCACCCCTCAAAGCTCCCCGCCGTATTCCCACCGAACAGGATACCCGATCCTACGCCAGGGGTTATTGTCTTTCCCGATGCTCGTGTATATACTGGAGGCATGACGCGATCCGATTCCAAGCCGCGCAAACACCGATTCCGTCGCATATATCCCGGGCATCCCTTCACCGCACCCGGGCACCTGGCCGGGCTGGCCAACCCGATCGTCTGGGCCCGGCTGGCGCGCCGTCCCGCCCGACTTCTCCGCTGGCTCTACGCACCCCCTTCCGTGGAAGACCGCAACCTCCGCAACGTGCTGGCAGACGGCGTAGGGGTGGGGCTGGCCACCGGGATCGGCTCCTTCCTGCCGATCTTCCTGGTGCGCCTGGGGGCATCGGATTTCCTGATCGGGTTGCTCACCGCCATGCCCGCGCTCACCGGGATGTTCCTGGCCATGCCGACGGGACGATTCCTGTCCCGGCAACGCCGGATCGTGCCCTGGCTCTCCTACGCCCGGTTCCTGGTCCTCTCCTGTTACATGCTGACCGGGTTGGTCCCCTTCCTCTTCTCCACCCACCGGGCTGAGGCTATCCTCCTGATCTGGGCGCTGGCCACAGTCCCCCAGACCATCGTCTCCGTATCCTTCACCGTGGTCATGGGAGCGGTGGCGGGGCCGCGAGGGCGATTCACCCTGATGAGCCGGCGGTGGTCCATCCTGGGGGTGACCAGCGCGCTCGCCGCGTTCATCGCCGGACAGGCGCTGGAGACGATGGCCTTCCCCTTGAACTACCAGATCATCTTCCTGAGCGCCGCGGCGGGGGGGCTGATCAGCCTGTACTTCTCAGCCCACATCGAGCTGCCCGACCAGGAAACGCCGCCCCCACCGCCGAAGGGACAGCCCCTGACCCGGCGGCTGCGGAACGGCCTTCGTCAGGTCCTGGACAACCGGGAGTTCGTCCGCTTCCTGACCGCCCAATTCGTGTTTCGATGGGGGTTGATGCTGCCCATACCGCTCATCCCCATCTACTGGGTGCGCCAGGTGGGGGCGAGTGACAGCTGGATCGGCATCCTGAATACCACCCAGAGCGCCATCGTGCTGATCGCCTACTTCCTCTGGAATCGGTTCTCCCGGCGGTGGGGCAAGCGATTCACCCTGTTGGCGTCCACGCTGGGGGTCAGCCTGTACCCGGCCCTGACCGCCTTGACCGGAAGCCCGGAGCCCCTGATCCTCCTCGTGGCGCTGTTCGGGGCCTTCCGCGCCGGCATGAATCTGGTCTTCTTCGACCTGGCTCTGGCCACCTGCCCGGAGCGCGATCAGCCCTTCTACATCGGCATTTACCAGACCACGAACTACGTCGCCACCTTCCTGGCCCCGCTCCTGGGCACGATCCTCTCCACGTATGTTGGGATCGTTCCGGCGCTGATGACCGGGGCCGGGCTGGGCATCCTCGGATTCATCCTGCTGGCCGTGTTGCACGTGAGCCAGGAGGAGGCACCGTAAGCTTCCGCAGGTTCGTTTGCGGGATTATAGCATCTGTCAGCAGGGGGAGCAATCCGATCTCCTCCAAAAGGCGAGCAGATCACTTGACGCCCGGTTCTCCCACTGCTACAATTCTACCGGCGGCGCAACAGCACTGGCGCTGTATGCAAATCCTCTCTCCAGGGTGTGTCTGAGCCCCTTCACAGCGAACACGGTTCATTGACAAGGGACCTATCTACGTCCGCAAGCCCGGGCAATCAAAATGGCACTATCCTCGGTCACCTGTCCCCGGGAGGACGTCCCGATCCCTCGGACACGCCCTCGGGCTGGATGAAGAACCACGGCGCGTTCTCCCCTCACCCATCGTCGGGTCTATCGGTCAACGCTCTCACTACGCTCCCCCAAACCCATCCAGTCACACGAACCAAGAGGAAGGAGGATCCCCATGCGTACTCCAGGTAGCTTCTGGCGTATCGGTCTCGCTCTCGTCCTGGTGAGCACGTTGGCGCTCGTCGCCTCCTGTGCTCCGCAGGCCGCCCCCGGAGCCGCGCCGGCCGCCGCCCCGGCGGAGGAAAAGGCCACAGAAGCCGTCACGGAGGCCGAGGAGAAGGCCCCGACATACGGGGGAACGCTGACCGTCGCTCTCCACGGGGAGATCGACAAGCTCGACCCGCACCAGAGCGTGACGATCGTGGGCTTCCAGGTGCAGCAGAACATCGTCGAGTCGCTGGTGACCGCCAACGTTACCCTGGATGGCGTGGACCCGGAGCTGGCGACGGACTGGACGATCTCTGATGACGGTCTGACCTACACGTTCAAACTGCGCCAGGGCGTCAAATTCCACAACGGCAAGGAGTTCAAGGCCGAGGACGTGATCTACTCCTTCAACCGGATCATGGATCCCGACTTCCCGGCCGCGGATCGCTCCGACCTGGAGATGGTCGAGTCCGTCGAGGCGCCCGACGACTACACGGTCGTCTTCAAGCTCAAATACCCGTTCGCGGCGTTCCTGACCAACCTGGAGTCCCTCTGGATCCTGCCCAAGGACGCGGGCGTGGACTTCAACCAGCAGCTGATCGGGACGGGGCCGTTCAAGTTCGTGGAGTGGGTCTCAGGAGATCACATCACCCTGGAGCGATTCGATGACTACTGGGAGGAGGGCAAGCCCTACCTCGACAAGGTGGTCTTCCGGCCCATCCCCGAATCGGCCACCAAGCTGGTCGAGCTGAAGACCGGCGGGCTGAATTTCATCGGCAACGTGCCCTACAAGGACGTGGCCGAGCTGGAGAGCGACCCCAACTTCAAGGTCTACCGCGTCCTCGGCGTCGTACGAGACCACCTGGGGTTCAACGTCACCAAGCCGCCCTTTGACAACAAGCTCGTCCGTCAGGCGATGGGCTATCTCATCGACCGCGAGGCGATCGCCCAATCCGTCATGGAGGGCTACGCCAAGCCCGCGCAGATCGCCATCCCGGAAAGCCACTGGGCCTTCAATCCCGCCATCAAGGATGCCTACACCTTCGATCCGGAGAAAGCCCGGCAACTCCTGACCGAGGCCGGCTACCCCGATGGGTTCAAGGCGACGATCAAGGTCAGCCCCACCTATCCGCTGGAGATCAAGATGGCGGAGCTGATCGCCGAGGCCGCGAAGGAGGTCGGTGTGGACTTCGAGATCCAGCAGCTCGAGTGGTCCACCTGGATCCAGCAGGTGGTCACCGAGGGGGATTTCGAGGCGGAGATCGTCCTGATCTCCGGCGGCATCGACCCGGATGACTTCTTCTATCAGTGGCACCACAGCGGCGAGATCTTCAACATCTGGCGATTCAGCACGCCGGAGCTGGATGCGCTGCTGGAGAAGGGGCGAAAGCTACGCGACAAGGAGGAGCGGAAGAAGGTCTACTACGAGATCCAGGAGTACCTGATCGATCAGGCTCCCATGGTCCACATCGTGTACCGCGAGTCCATCATGGCCAGCACGGCGAACGTCAACGGCTTCGTGATGACGGGCCGCGAGGATATGACGTTCAAGACGGTCTGGCTCGATCAAGGGGAATGATCCACAGGAACGGAAGCCAGGGGTGGGCAGGCCGGCTGGGGATACGCCCATCGGCCTGCCCACCCCGATGTGAGGAGTGAACGCCAAGATGCCCACCTTCATCATCAGACGATTGATCCATCTCGTCCCGGTCCTCGTCGGCGTCTCTCTGGCCGTCTTCCTGCTGTTGAAACTCACCCCCGGAGATCCGGCCACGGCCATCCTCGGCGTGCAGGCCAGCCCCCAAGAGGTCGCCCGGATACGGCGCTCCCTTGGGCTCGATCGACCCTGGTGGGTACAGTATGGCATCTGGCTCAGCAACGTCGTGCGCGGTGATCTCGGGACCTCATATCAGAGCAAGCGCCCCGTCTCCACGCTGATCCTCCAGCGGCTGCCCGCCACGGTGGAGCTGGCCATCCTATCGCTGCTGATCGCGGTCTCGATCGGCGTCCCCGCCGGGATCATCAGCGCCACGCGGCGGTACACGGCCCTGGACTACGCCTTCACGTCCTTCGCGCTGTTCGGCATCAGCATGCCCGGATTCTGGTTCGGCATCCTGCTGATCCTCATCTTCTCCCTCTACCTGCGCTGGCTCCCGGCCTCCGGGTACGCCCCCTTGAGCGCCGGCCTGGGGCCGCATCTCAAGCATCTGATCCTGCCATCCATTGCCCTCGGGCTCTTCAACACGGGAGCGCTGATGCGCTTCACCCGCTCGTCGATGCTCGAGGCGCTCTCCCAAGACTACGTCAGGACCGCGCGCGCGAAGGGATTGGCGGAGCGGATCGTCATCCTCCGCCATGTGCTGAAGAACGCGCTGATCCCGACGCTTACGGTGCTGGGCCTGCAGATAGGATATCTGCTCGGCGGCGCCGTGATCATCGAGCAGGTCTTCGCGTGGCCGGGCATCGGATGGCTCGCCCTGACCGCGATCAACCAGCGCGATTACCCGGTGGTCATGGGCGTCGTCCTGATGGTCTCATTCGTCTTCGTCTTCAGCAACCTGCTGGTCGACATCGCCTACACGTGGGTGAACCCACGCATCCGCTTCGATCAAGAGGGCAAGTGATGCTCACGTTCCGTCCCTCCCGCTTTTGGAGACGCTTCGCGCGGAACCGGTTGGCGCTCCTCGGCACGCTGATCATCGCTCTCCTTCTCATCAGCGCGCTGCTGGCCCCCGTGATCGCGCCTTACGATCCCATCAAGACCAACATCCGAGATCGGCTTCAGGGCCCATCGGCGGCGCACCTCTTCGGCACCGACGACCTGGGGCGGGACATCTTCTCGCGCGTCCTCTACGGCACGCGCATCTCCCTGAAGGTTGGTCTGATCTCGGTCTCCATCGCGACCTCCATCGGGCTGCTGTTGGGGCTGCTGGCTGGCTACCTGGGCGGATGGGTCGATACCCTGGTGATGCGGACCATGGACGTGCTGTTCGCCTTTCCCGCCGTCCTCCTGGCCATCGCGATCATGGCGGTGTTGGGGCAGTCCACCACCAACGTGATGATCGCGGTGGGCATCGTCTACGTGCCGATCTTCGCCCGCATCACCCGCGGCAGCGTGCTGGCCGTCCGAGAGCTGGAGTTCATCGAGGCGGCTCGCTGCATCGGCCTCCGGGACGCGGATATCGTCCGCCGGCATATCCTGCCCAACGCCCTGGACGCGGTGATCGTGCAGGTATCCCTGGCCACCGCCTTCGCCATCCTGGCGGAGGCGGCGCTGTCCTTCCTCGGCCTGGGCACCCAGCCGCCGGATCCAAGCTGGGGCTCGATGCTGAGCTTCGGCCGGGAGTACATGCTCGAGGCGCCCTGGTGGACCATCTTCCCGGGGCTGGCGATCTTTCTGACGGTCCTGGCGCTGCACTTGATCGGCGATGGGCTGCGCGACGCGCTGGATCCCCGGTCCGACGTACGGGTATAGGGCACTTTGATCACAAACCCGCAAGGAAAGGAGTGTGTGATGCAACGGGAAAAGCTTTCCGCACCGCGCCTGGCAACCTTTTCGATCTCAGCGAGATGCGCTCGAACGGGGCAGCTAGGGGTTGGGATCTCCACGAAGTTCATCGCCGTGGGAGCGCTGGCCCCCAACGCCAAAGCCCAGGTTGGAGCCTGCTCCACCCAGGCCTTCGTGAATCCCTATCATCGCTATTGGATGATCGAGAACCTCAGTCAAGGGCAGGCGGCGGAGGAGGCTTTGCGCAACTCGCTGGCCAGGGACCCGCGTCCACAGATTCGGCAACTGGCCATTGTGGATGCGCAGGGGCGCAGCGCCGCCTACACCGGCGAGCGGTGTGACACCTGGTGCGGGCACCGGACTGGCCCGAACTACGCGGCGGCAGGCAACATGCTGGCCAACGGGGATGTGGTGGCGGAGATGGCCCGCGTGTTCGAGGAGACGGAGGGCAGTGATCTGCCGCTGGCCGAGCGGCTGCTGCGCTGCCTGGAGGCGGCTGAGGCAGCCGGCGGCGACAAGCGGGGCAAGCAGTCAGCCGCCTTGCTGATCGTCGACACGGAAGACTATCCCAAGATCGACCTGCGTGTAGACGATCACCCGGATCCCGTCGCCGAGTTGCGCCGCATCTACGAGCTGTTCATGAGCGAGTTCGCCGAGATTTTGGAGGGGCTTCCTACCAAGGCGGACCCCGCGGGGAAGATCGGCGAGGAGTTTCTAAGCGATTAGGGCGCCTTCGACAGGCGATGAGTCACGCCGGTGGTGGGTCTATCCCGCCACCGGCGTTTTCTTTATCCTTGTCCTTCGTCGCCGAACACCACCCGGGCGTTGGGGTGGGCGTAGATGCTGTAGGCGAGCCAGAAATCCACGGTAGGGGTAGATTTCCATATTTGCCCTCACAATCGGGCGACTAAGGAAAGCCGCCCTCCCCATCATATCCATCGCCCGGGTGGGATGCGATGGGCATGGAAACCGACTTTTGAGCTGAAACGCCTGACATTCACATTTTACCTCAAAACCTGGTCTTTGCAATCAAAATATCCTCCTTCTGGAGGACTGCGTCCCTCAAAGCTCCCCGCTGTCTTTCCACACGAAAAAGTGCACGACCTGCCCCGTCGTCCCCTTGCCGGACATGCGATGTTCGGGCAGAATACGACTGTGGATTTACCCGGCAATTCGGGCCTCACCTGTGCCTTCGCCGTCCTGGACGGTGCTGGGGGGTGGGGTAAGGGCCCGCCCAGGCCCGACCCTGGTGTAAGGAAGCGTGAGGAAGATATATGGCGGCAGTGAGAGGGTTTTCAGAACGATTCGCTTCTACCACGGAGTCGTGGACCCGCCGCTTGTGGACGGATCTGGCGCTGACGACGAAGATGATCCTGATCGTGGTGGCTGCTCTACTGGTCCTGGCGGGGAGCTTCGGCTACCTGGGGGTGCACGCGACCCGGAGCAACACCCAACAGGCCCTGCAGGAGCGGGTGGCGCTGGCCCAACTGGCCGCCAGCCACCTGGACTCCGTGTTCGCTCACATCGAGCGCATGATGGTCAGCATCGCGGCCCTTCTGGCCCCGGAGGGATCTCAATCCGATCTGACGGGATCGAAGCTGCTCGGACAGCACGCCGCCTACCAACAGTTGATCCTGTTCAGCCAACAGATCTTCCTGCTGAACAACCGGGGCGAGATCGTGCAGGCGGAGCCCGCAGACCCTATGCCGGACCTCATCCCCCTGACCTCCGTGCCCTCCATCCAGAGCACCCTGCAGACGGGCCGCTTCGCCGTCTCCGGGCTCGTCTCGCTGGCCACGGGACAACGCCCCACGGCGCTGGTCAGCGTACCGATCCGCAACGGCGCGGGGACGATCATCGGCGCGCTGGCCATCAGCCTGGATCTGGAAAGCCCCGAGATGAACGCCTTCCTGCAGCCGGTGTCTCTGGGGGAAACGGGATACATGGAGGTCGTCGACAGCAATGGGGTGATCCTGCTGAGCACGCGCCCGGATCGGGTGCTCCGCCAGAGCGACCACAGGGGCAGCCTGGCCAACATGATCCAGGAGAGGAAGCCCATGGTCGCCGTATGCCATGACTGCCACCAGACGCCCCGTGGCGAGGCCCCGCGGCCGGAGGTCATGGCCTTCGCACCGCTGACCCGGGTGGATTGGGGGGTGGTGGTGCGACAGCATCAGGAGGAGGCCTTCGCCGCCGCACGTCAGCTACAGGAGCGCGTCGTCATCCTTGGCGTGGTGGCCCTGCTGCTCGCCCTGGTGATGGTGTGGATGATCACCCGCAGCGTCGTCGCCCCCCTGAAACTCCTCACCGGGGCCGCGCAGCGCATCGCACAGGGCGACCTGGATACCCCCATCCACTGCGGGCGAGGCGACGAGATCGGCGCCCTGGCGGAGGCCTTCGACCACATGCGCACCCGGCTGCGAGACTTCATGGACGAGATCCAGGCCTGGAACCGAGAGCTGGACAAGCGGGTTCGCGAGCGCACAGCGGCCCTCATGGCCGCCCAGGCCGAGGCCCAACAGGCGCGCGACTACCTGCAGGCGATCATCGACGGGCTGAGCGACGAACTGGTCGTGGTGGACAGGGACTTCCGTGTGCGCCTGGCCAACGCGGCCGTGCAGAAGCGATGGAATGGGCAAGAGCCGGTGCTCGGCCAGCGCTGTTGGGTTGTGAATCACGACGGCCGCCCCTGCCAGCCGCCGCACTGCGAGTGCCCCGTGCGAGAGGTCATGAAGAGCGGCAAACCCGTCCGGGTCACCCACTTCCACGAGCAAGGGGAAATGGAAGGTGAAGGGCGCTATGTGGATATCGTGGCCTCACCGCTGCACGACCATCGCGGCGATATGAGCGGGGTCATCGAGCTGCTGCGGGACGTGACGGAAGAGATGCGGATGAAGCAGGCGCTGGTCCGCCGCAACAAGGAGCTCTCCGCGCTCAATGCCATAGCCGCCATCGTCAGCCGATCCCTCGACCTGCAGGAGATCCTGGACATGGCCCTGGACAAGGTCCTGGAGCTGACGGATGTGGATGCAGGCGCCGTCTTCCTGAGGGAGGACGGCAACGACGATCTGGCGCTGGCGGCCCATCGCGGGCTCGGAGCCGCCGCCGCGGAAGCCCTGCGCCGGGAGTGGATCGACGCGAGCCGGACGGGCGCGATGGAAACGGATCGGCCAGTGGTGATGAGCCAACCGCCACGACCTCAGGGAGCCACCGAGGGGGATCTCGACTCCAACGGCCTGCGCTCCGTAGTGTACGTGCCCCTGATCGCGAAGGGAACGGCGTTGGGGATCATGTGTGTGGGCACACGCGAGCCTCGCGACCTCGCGAACGAGGTCGAGCTGCTGCGGGCCCTCGGCCGCCAGATCGCCGTGGGCGTGGAGAACGCGACTCTCTACGCGGACGTGCGACGGAAGGAGCAGATGCGCGGCGAGCTGCTCAAGAAGATCATCACCGCTCAGGAGGAGGAACGGAAGCGCATCGCCCGGGAGCTCCACGACGAGACCAGCCAGGCCCTGACCGCGATCGTCATGAACTGCGCGGCCCTGGAGCAGGTCATCCCGAAGGGGCTCGAGGACTTCAAGACCAAGCTGAGCGTCGTGCGCACTACGGCGGCCCGGAGCCTGCGGAACCTGCGCACGCTCATCTTTGACCTGCGCCCCGAGGCGCTGGACGACCTGGGCCTGGAGTTGGCGATCCGCGGCCACGCCAAGGAGCGACTGGAAGACGCGGGCATCCACACCCGGGTTCACGTGGTCAACCTGCCAGACCGCCTCCCATCGGAGGTGGAGACCACGGTCTTCCGCCTGGTCCAGGAGGGAATCGCCAACATCGTGCGACACGCCCAGGCCAGTGAGGCGCGCATCCACCTGGAGCTGGTGAACGGGCACCTGCAACTGGTTGTGGAGGATAACGGCAGAGGATTCGACCCGAGAAAGACGATGACGGCGGAAGGCGGCAACGGCTGGGGGCTGCGCGGCATGGAGGAGCGAGTGACCCTATTGGATGGGGAGATGCGCATTGAATCGAGTCCGGGTAAGGGGACCCGGATCCTGGTGAAGATCCCCCTGGAGGGATGACCATGCAGACCATTCGCGTGTTGATAGCGGACGATCACGGCATCGTCCGGGCGGGCATCCGATCGCTGCTGGAGTCGTGTGAGGATATCGAGGTGGTAGGCGAGGCCGCCGACGGCTGGGAGGCGGTGGAGCAGGCCGTCCGTCTCCGTCCCGACGTGGTGCTTATGGACATCGCCATGCCGAGGCTGCGAGGTGTAGAGGCCACCTACGAGATCCACCAGCGGCTGCCTCAGGTCCGGGTGCTGGCGCTCACGGTACACGATCGCGAGGAGTATTTCTTCGCCATGCTCAAGGCAGGGGGTTCCGGATACGTCCTCAAGGAGGGGGAGCCGGAGGAGCTGCTCGCGGCTATCCGGGCGGCGTATCGAGGGGACGCCTACCTCTCCCCAACGGTCACCCGGGCCATCCTGGATGATTATCTGGAGCGCCGGGGGGAGCAACAGCCCAGCGATTACGACCGGCTGACCCTGCGACAGAAAGAGGTGCTGCAGCTGGTGGTGGAGGGGAAGAGCACCCGGGAGATCGCCGAGATGCTCTGCCTCAGCGTGAAGACGGTGGAAAAGCATCGCTCGAACATCATGAAAAAGCTTGGCCTGCAGAGCTGGCGCGAGCTCATGAGATACGCCGTGCGCAAGGGGCTCATCAAGCTGGAGCCGGACGAGGCGTAGGATCCGACGGGCGCTCACGGGACGGGACGCGCTCCCGCGCATATCCCAAGTTCGGCCCTTCGGATAGTAGAAGACGAGAGCAGGAGACAGATAGGGCACGCTTTCACGCGTGCCCTATCTTCATTCCGAGGAGGAGCGGCCTGTAAGGTACGGTGAATATCTGGCTTATGTGAGCAGTGGATCAAATGGGGGTGTTCGGTAGCCCGAATGGGGGGCCGTCCCCCATGGGGCATGGGGGGCATCCCCCATGCTAATCTCACACTGATCTTGTAGAGTATTGGAAAGAGTTGATATCTCATGTCTTGCAACCTTAGGAGGGAACGATCATGGCAGACCCAAAGATGGGAAAGAAGTCGCGAAGTGGTCGAGAAGGCTTGTCACGAAGGGAGTTTCTGGCAGGAGCGGTCATCGGGGCTGGGGCTATGGGCCTGTTCTCATGCGCACAGGGCCAACTGATGGTTCCTGCATCGGGGCCGGTGGCGACAGAGGGGACTCCCTGCCCCGAGGCGAAGACGGAAGTCAAAGAAGTCGAGGTGGTGAAAGAGGTCGTCAAAGAGGTCCCCGAATGGCCTTGGCCGTATGTGAAGCTGGACCCGGAGATGATCCGGAAAAAGGGTCATCTGGGATACTATAAGGCGCACTGCTGCTATGGGGCTTTCTGGGCGATCGTCGACTCGCTGAGAGAGGAGATCGGATTCCCGTTTGACCAGATCCCCGCCGAGATGATGATCTACGGCGCCGGCGGCGCGGCGGGATGGGGGACCCTGTGCGGGGCGCTCAACGGAGCCTTCGCCGCCATTAACCTGGTCACCGATGAGGGAACCTGTAAGAAGATCGTTCACGAGCTGATGGGATGGTACACCGAGACCCCCCTGCCGACGGAGATCAGCAATCAGTACGCCAGCGAGCACGCCTTCCTGGTCGACAAGTACAAATCGGACGAGCTGCTGGCTCAAAGCGTGGCCGGATCCCCGCTGTGCCATGTCTCCGTCACCAAGTGGTGCCAGGCATCGGGCTATCCCTCGGGATCCCCGGAGCGAAGTGAGCGCTGCGGCCGGCTGACCGGTGATGTGGCGGCGCGGGCCGTGGAGCTGCTGAACCAGTACGCGGACAACGCGTTCGAGCCGGCTTACGAGATGCCGGTTGGCGCGACCGTCTGCAGAAGCTGCCACTTTAAGGGCAAGGAGTTCGAGAAGGGGCAGTTCACGCGAGGCAAGATGGACTGCCTGCAATGCCATGAGCCGCACGGGAAACCGGGAGAGTAAGCAGGGCGGCAGTGAGTCGGTAGTCTCCCTCATGGGTGTTGCCGGGGCAGAGGCGATTCATGAATCGCCCCTGCCCGCAGGTAGGCGGCGACAGATAAAACTCCCCATCTGGGAAAAGGCCCCCAGGAGGTGTCATTCATGCAGCGCTGCTCACAAAATGGCCTCCTGTGGGCTCACCAACACGGGACAGGGAGACCACCAGCGAATCCGTCCCCTGTAAGTCGCCCGCCAGGGCGTATCCATAAGGTATGCGAAACGGCTGTCGTTCCCCACCAACGGCAGCCGTTTTGCATTTTCCAGCCCCTGATCGTCAGCCGACGGAAAACGGCCCTCACCCCCCAGACCCCCTTCTCCCGGGCCC